>NZ_JAAEDT010000001.1:0-15600 GCF_013346865.1 Snodgrassella sp. ESL0323
TGGTAACGAATTTCACTGGTAAAGGTAATGAAATTTGCCAAACAGTGGATAAATTATTGCTATCAGCATTGATTTCTGTTAATTATCCACAGCGAACAATAGTATCAGAAAAATTATCCACATAATCCACAAATCATCCGCAGATGCATTTAATAACTTATCTACAAATAAAAATATGATTTATAGTGATATTTTAAGTTTTCCACAGGATGTATGGCTTCGTCTTTGTCTTCATCCATTTATTATTTATATTTTTATTTGAATAATAATTTTAAATTTCGACATGTTCGCGTAATCCGGTTACTTCAACAGATTTATCTCTGAATTGAAATAAAACATCAAAATTACCCAGATGCATAATAAAAACTTTGTCTGTATGGTGCTGATGCACCGGTCGCGGATCCTGGGCAAGACTTTGATTAACTAATTGAAAATATTCAGAATCTAATGAAAAAAATTGCATTTGATTTAATGCATGTTGTGACCAGTGAACTGTCAGTAATTCGCGCTCATGTGCAAAACTGCTATGTGCATAAGGTTTAGCCTCAACAAACGGAATATAGGGTTTGATATCAATTACTGGTGTCTGATCGAGAAAATCCACACCACTTACATACAATCGAATCTGTTTGTTACATTCAATCCGCTCCAGTTTTACCAGTGATAAACCCAAATGATTAGGCCGGTGCGGACTGCGAGTTGCAAAAACCCCTTTTTTTTCTTTACCTCCTAATTTTGGCGGTCTGATCAGAGGTTGCCAGCCGTCTTTAATGGTGGCATGAAAAATAAACTGAACCCAGATATATTCATAATCACTTAAACCGCGTATACATTCAGCAGTAAATTCTGTGGATAAATCGATATATGCCTGAGCTGCCGGTACTAATCCTGGCTGCCGGGCAACTCCGAATTTTTGTTTATAGGGAGAATTAATGTAACCAATCGGGTGGATTGTCCAGTGCAGACCGGAATTTTCAGAAGATGCGGGCATAAAACGTACAAAATGTGATTAATCAGAACAGGTATATTGTACGGTAATTAGTATATTTCTCTGTATATAAATTGTGGATAAAATAATTAATTTATTGTTTTTATTATGCTTAAATTAATCATTAAATGAGTTTCAGCTGATATCCGACTACTTAAGTTATGCACGGAATCATAATATTATCGTTTAAATTGTTGATAAATATATTTATATTATTTACTGTTTTATACTGATTTCCGTATAAATTCGAAACAGCTTGTTTATCTGGCAGTATTACTGATTTATTAGCTGTTTAAAAGTATATTTTCTAATTAAAAATATTATTAATAACGATAAACAGACCATTATGATTGTGGATAATTTAATTTTTAGTGATAAGTGAATTTCTGTGGATTTTAATCTTGTATGGAAATGTGTGATTCATGATTTCAACCAGAATAAATTATTAAACCGGTATTCCGGACTCGTAGCCTGAAGACCTGCCTGTGGATAAATATAACAGAGTAGGGGAGTGGTTAACTATATGATTTTAATATTATAAAAAATAATTGTGTTAAATTACGGATTTTAAGTTGCAATGGTTTTATTTCATACCGGAAATTAGACTGAATTGATCTGTTTATAGCTGTTGATTATTTTTTACAGAATTAAAAATTATTGTACACAGTGATTTTAAAACCTGCCGGATAAAGTTATCCACAAATCATATTTGAACAGCAAAATGATATTTCCAACTGAGTGTCGGCAGTTTATCTGTATTTCTGTTACTATATCCGGTTAAGTATAAATTGATAGTAGCAATTAAATTACACTGATTAGCTGATTTATCTGTATTGCGGTGGTTAATCTGCAATCAGAATACCGGTAATCACTGATGATTGCCGGTTATGATTAATCTAAGGGTGGTTCAGATGAAAATATTGGTAGCGGTAAAGCGTGTTGTCGATTACAACGTGAAAGTACGTGTTAAACCTGATGAATCAGATGTGGATATTGGCAATGTGAAAATGTCGATGAATCCGTTTGATGAAATAGCTGTGGAAGAAGCTGTACGTTTAAAGGAGGCCGGTAAAGCCACTGAGGTGGTGGTGGTATCTTTAGGTGTGAAACAGTGTGAAGAAACCTTGCGTACAGCTCTGGCAATGGGTGCTGATCGTGCCATTCATGTTGAAACAGATGAAAAGCTCGAGCCGCTGGCCGTGGCTAAGTTATTAAAAGCCGTGGCCGAAACCGAGCAGCCGCAGTTATTGTTACTGGGTAAGCAGGCAATTGATGATGATGCCAATCAGACGGCACAAATGCTTGCCGCTTTAATGCAGTTTGCTCAGGGTACTTTTGCTAGCAAAATAGAGCTTAAAGCAGATGAAGTGCTGGTTACCCGTGAAATTGACGGCGGACAGGAACAGCTTGCGCTGAAATTACCTGCTGTAATCAGTACTGATTTGCGGCTGAATGAACCTCGCTATATCAAGCTGCCGAATATTATGCAGGCAAAAAAGAAACCGCTTGAGAAAAAAACAGTAGCTGAGCTGGGTGTGGATATCAGCCCGCGGTTAGTACAGTTAAAGGTAACTGAACCTGCTGAGCGGGCTGCCGGCATCCGGGTTGGAAATGTGGCTGAGCTGGTAGACAGATTGCATCACGAAGCAAAAGTCATTTAAAGGAGATATTAATGTCTGTATTGATTATTGCTGAGTATCAGCAATCCTGTCTGGATGAGGCTACTTTGCATGCTGTATCTGCAGCACAGCAACTGGGAGAAATTGATATTTTGATAGCCGGGCACAATGTAGCCGGTATCGCTGCCCAGGCACAGCAAATTAGCGGGGTACGAAAAGTATTACTGGCTGATGCCCCTGGCTATGCTCAGGTATTGGCGGAAGCAGTAGCTCCACTGGTAGTGCAACTTGCTGATTCATATGATCATATTATTGCAGCAGCTACTTGTTTCGGTAAAAATTTGTTACCGCGTGTTGCAGCTTTACTTGATTGTGCCCCTGTTTCTGATGTTGTTGCCATTATCGACAGTCAGACATTTGTTCACCCGATTTATGCCGGAAATGCTTTGCAAACAGTGCGTAGTGAACAATCGAAACAGTTGCTGACAATCCGGACTACCGCATTTGCTCTGGCAGAATCTGCTGGCGGACAAGCAGCAATTGAATCTGTTGCCGCTGTTCCTGTGCCTGAATTAAGCCGTTTTATTGAACGTAAACTGACCAAATCAGATCATCCTGAGCTGACTACTGCTAAAGTGGTAGTCAGTGGCGGACGTGGTTTGGGCAGTGCTGAAAATTTTGCTGCACTTCTCAACCCGCTTGCCGATACCCTGAATGCAGCTATCGGTGCTTCACGCGCGGCTGTGGATGCCGGTTATGCTCCGAACGATTATCAGGTAGGGCAGACAGGGAAAGTAGTCGCACCGGAGTTATATATTGCTATTGGTATTTCAGGAGCCATTCAGCATCTGGCCGGAATGAAAGACAGTAAAGTTATTGTGGCTATTAATAAAGATGCTGATGCTCCAATTTTTAATGTAGCTGATTATGCGCTGGTTGCTGATTTAAATACTGCTGTACCAGAACTGCTTGAACAGTTAAAGGCTCTCGGACATTAAATTGCTGATGGTTGTTGAATAATGTTTCACGTGAAACATTATTCAACAGTTTAGCCTTGAAACAAACAGGTAAAAAGTATCCGGTTTGCTGTAACTGATTGCCGGTAAACTGCCTGAATATACCCAGTATTCAGGCAATTTTTATGATGTCTTTTATAAAAAATTCAGCTTAAAACGATGAACCGATTACATGATAATCAAAGTTATGCATTTGCATCAGATAATTATTCAGGTGTTCACCCGAAAATTATCCAGGCACTGACAATTGCTAATGGCGGACATCAGCCTGCTTATGGTGCTGATGTGTATACGCTTGCTCTGCAACAGAAAATCAAACAGTTATTTGGTGAGCAGGCTGAAGCTTTTCCGGTATTTAACGGAACCGGAGCCAATGTTACCGCTTTACAGGCATTGTTGCCGCGCTGGGGTGCGGTGATTTGTGCGGAGAGCGCACATATTCAGTGTGATGAAGGAGTGGCGCCTGAACATCTGGCCGGCGTAAAGCTCCTGACGGTTGCTACTGATGATGGTAAATTAACCCCGCAACAGGTAGCCCGGCAAGCCTGGGGTTTTGGAATGGAACATCGTGCTCAGCCGGCAGTTGTGTATATCAGCCAGACTACTGAGCTGGGCACTTGTTATAGTGTGGCTGAAATCCGTAATCTGGCCGAATATTGTCATAAACATAATATGCAGCTTTATCTGGATGGAGCACGGCTGGCGAATGCACTGGTAGCGGAAAATACTGACACCAGAACCATGATTACTGATACAGGTGTGGATATGCTTAATCTGGGCGGTACTAAAAATGGTATGCTGCAGGGCGAATGTATCATCAGTATGCGCGCAGATACTCATGCTGCTATGCCGTATCTGCGTAAAATTAATGCTCAGCTTGGCGCAAAAATGCGTTTTATTTCAGCACAATTTCTGGCATGGCTGGAAGACGATCTGTGGCTGGATCTGGCCGCCAGCAGTAATCTGATGGCAAAGCGGCTGGTTGCATCATTGACCGCAATTGAGCAAGTATCGGTTACTCAAAAAGTTCAGGCAAATGCCATATTTGCCATATTACCTGCTAATGCTCGTGCCCGTTTGCATCAGCAGTTTCATTTTTATGACTGGGATGAAAGCAAAGGAGAGGTACGCTGGATGACCAGTTTTGATACCACGCCTGAACAAGTTGATGCATTTGCGGCCGCAATCAGGCAGGCTATTGCGGAAAAATGAGTACAATTTATCAGTACACAACGCTGGCAGCACCGGCACAGGCTGAATTTAAAGATAAAGGCAGCCGTTTTCTGGCCTTTGCCTATCCGGTGCAGGATGAGTCAGAAATTCGCCAGTATGTGCAAACTTTGCGGGAACAGCATCATAAGGCACGTCATTGCTGTTTTGCCTGGCGTCTGGGCGTAGACGGTAACCGTTATCGTGCCAATGATGATGGAGAACCTGCCGGCAGTGCCGGCAGGCCGATCCTGGGACAGATTGATTCTGCGAATATCACTAACGTTGTAGTGATAGTAATACGTTATTTTGGTGGTACTTTGCTGGGAGTGCCCGGGCTGATCCATGCTTATAAATCTGCTACTGCGGCAGCGATAGAAGCTGCTGATAAAATTTGTTTGGATATATGCCGTCAATTATGGCTTTATTGTGATTATGCTCATTTAAGTGAAGCAATGCGCTGGTGCCGGCAGCAGCAGGCACAGATAATACAGCAGGATCTGCAGCAGCAGTGCTGTCTGTCTGTCCGTCTGCCGCTTGCTCAGTTGGAAAGCGGGCTGTCATCTTTACGCAAGCTGCGGATGATTGATGTTAAACTGGATAACTGAATATTACTGGTTAATGCTATAAAACGCAGCCGGCTGGCTGCATACACACCTTATTTTGGAGAAGGGGTATATGAAATTACTGGTTATCGGCAGCGGCGGAAGGGAACACGCTCTGGCCTGGCGTTTAGCACAGTCTCCCAAAGTAAATACGGTTTATGTAGCTCCGGGTAATGCCGGTACTGCAACAGAACCAAAGCTGCTCAACCTTGCTGTAACTGATCATCAGCAGTTGATTGCCTTCTGTCGTGAACAGCAAATAGCATTTACAGTAGTCGGCCCGGAAGCACCACTGGCAGCCGGTATTGTGGATAAATTTACGGCCGCTGGTCTGGCTGTTTTTGGTCCGAGCCAATATTGCGCTCAGCTGGAAAGTTCTAAAGATTTTGCTAAGGCGTTTATGGCCAGAACGGGTATCCCCACAGCTGCCTATCAGACTTTTACTGATGCTGAAGCTGCTCATCAGTATATCAGTCAGAAAAGCGCACCGATTGTTATCAAGGCTGATGGTCTGGCAGCCGGTAAGGGAGTGATTGTTGCTATGACGCTGGCCGAAGCTCATCAGGCTGTAGATGATATGTTGCGGGACAATGCTATGGGTGCTGCCGGCAGCCGGGTGGTAATCGAAGATTTTTTACAGGGAGAAGAAGCCAGCTTTATTGTTATGGTAGATGGTGAGCATGTTTTACCCATGGCTACCAGTCAGGATCACAAACGCCTGCTTGATTTCGATAAAGGACCAAATACCGGCGGAATGGGTGCTTATTCTCCTGCTCCGGTAGTGACTGATGCTGTACATCAGCGGGTAATGGATGAAATTATTCTTCCTGTAGTAAAGGGAATGCAGGCTGACGGTCATCCTTATCGCGGCTTTCTGTATGCCGGTTTAATGATAGATGATAGCGGAGCACCGTATACCATAGAATTTAACTGCCGGTTTGGTGATCCGGAAACTCAGCCGATTATGTGCCGGTTACAAAGTGATCTGGTGGAGCTGATAGAAGCTGCTCTGGACAGCCGGCTTGATACGGTGACCGCTGAATGGCGAGATCAGGCTGCTGTTGGTGTGGTACTGGCGGCGGCTGGTTATCCACAGGATCCGCGTAAGGGAGATGTAATTTCCGGGATTACTGAGGCTAATCAAACCGGAAAAGTTTTCCATGCCGGTACAGCGTTTAATTCCCGGCATGAACTGGTTACCCATGGCGGACGGGTATTATGTGTAGTCGGATTAGGTGCAGATATCAAAACTGCACAAACCAAAGCTTATACTGCTCTGGAATCGATAAAATTTGCCGGTATGCAATACCGGCATGATATTGGTGCAAAAGCATTAAAAGCTGTGGATAACTAAGTCTGATTTTTATATTTTATCCTGTTTATCAACAGATATTTTAATTATGTATTCTGTTTAGTTTAGCCGAACAGAATACATAATTTTTTGGCTAAACCAGATAATTAATATGTACTATCAAATTATTAAGATAAATTTTGATTATCGTGATATTCAATTTTAGCTTAGCACAGGCAAATGATAAGAATATAAAACTGTAATTGAATCGATTCTGTGGATAAATATAAAAATGATGCTATGGATAATGCTGTCTATAACTTGATTACATCCTCAGCAGTTAAAGTAAATCGGCATATTCTAACGATTTTGAGAGATCAGTATAAAACTGTTTTATGCGAAAAATTTGAACTGGTTTCAATAAGAGGATTTAAGCATCAGAATATTCTTTATTAACTGTGTATTATCAGCAATTATAATCAAAATTAAATATGACTCATTCAGATATCGATTATTGATAACAGACACCATATAAAATGATAGTTGTCATCAATACTGGATTGTCTGCACATAGTCATTTATCCAGTATTTATCCACAATCGCCGGATTTCTGGCCAAAAATATGGTTTTTAAGCACCTATTTTATTTAAAAATATGCTGAAATTTTTCCCAGTAAAGATGTTAACTATTAGTGATCAGTAAATTTCGAATCAGGCCTAATAATCTGTCAAAATTTCAATGGCCGGAGAAAATAATCTGTTGCAATTCTCAGTGAATCAGCCGGATATTGAATAGGCGATGCTAACTATTGCTGTGCCTAATTCTGAATTTCTAAACCGAATAGAAATGTTATCTGGTTGTTTGGTATTAATAAGGCTATAATCCACAACAGTAAGCTTACCGGTAACATTGCATATTTATAATAAGCAATTGCTGTGCGGATATGATGTAGTGGTAGCATAACTGCTTCCCAAGCAGTTCGGGCGGGTTCGAATCCCGTTGTCCGCTCCAAATCTTCTTTTAATAAGTCCATGGGTAATGATAATCAGTCTGCTACTATATTCATTTCAGACAGCTTTTTTGAGTATCTTATCTTATTTCCTATGATGTGTTTCAGGTTAGATAAATACTTCAGTTATTACCGGGTAATATTGCTTGTTCAGGTTAGTTTGACATTAAAAAATAAGCAGATATAACGCTGCTAACCGATTTATCAGTTTGGCTTAGCAAACCTGCTGTAAAATCTGTATCCTGAAATGTCAGTGCTGACATCAATATTTTCCTTTGATATATTTGGTTGAATTATCAGTGTGAAATATACAATGCCGGAAATATATGTCTTTAAATAAGCCGAACTCAGTAACAGAATTATATGAAGAATATAAAACTATTATTAGTCACCATAGCAACTATATCTGTAAGCTAAAAATAAAAGTTTCTGCCATCATTGCAAAAAAACAACTTGTTTCATTTATGAATGACACTAAATGGCTTGAACTTCAATATGCAGTTAAAGAATTATTATTTCCGCCTCCGTATATACTGCGATGTGTTACCGATGGTGACGATATTGTAGAACCTTCTTTTGAAAAAATACCCTGGTGGATAGGTGACTGGTCAAATTATTATCATGAGGGTCTACCAGCATTATTTAATATTGAATGGATAAAAGTATGTCCGCAATTAAGCAAATATCGCGGGCGTTTAGTGGAAAATGAAGTTTTAGATGAAACAGAAGCTTTCAGGACAATACTTAACCGGCTGAATATACCTTATGACAGAAAAGATAATATTTTTACTATTTATGGATATAAAACCCCTTAACATTTGATAAATATAAAAATTTACAGAGTAAATAATCTTATTTTTTGTTTTATTACGGAACACTTTTTTGCTTATTCAGCGAAACTAGATATTGAAAATCAGTGATCTACTTAAAGAATAAGTTTAATATGTCTTGTTTTATTAGAAGAAAGCCTGCGATTAGATATCTGTGGAGAAATAACTAAAAGATAAATTTTTTAATTTGGATAATAAAAATATATTTTTATTAATAAAGATTTTTCATGGACACAATCTATTTATGATGGTGGTGGTAGTAAATCTCATTATCTCTTAGTTACAACAAGAACAATATAGTCTTATATTTGGAGACTGCTACCAGGAATTGCTGTCAATAAAGCGAGTATTGAAACATCAAAAAAATCTTCGGAAATATTTGATCAGTATTTATAGTTATATGTGGACTTATTATCTGCTATAAAATGATATCCACAGATTTATACACAAGCGGTAAACTTTTTATTCTGGTTTATTTAAACTAATAACCTTATCTGATAGTAACAGAACAAAAGATTTTTATTTAAGTCACACAGCTTGAATCAGTAATACAAAATTCATATACCGATAAATGTGCAGTTTGCTCGACTATTGGTTTTGCTCATAGTTTACTTATTTCATCAGCTGTACCATATGTCGCTGATAAAAATTTATCCCTGAAATTTTGATTAAAATCAGCAATTGCTGCCGTTAGTCGATGCTTTATGTACAGGCTGGCTGATGCTTTCTAGCTTAAGAGCAGGTTTAACTCTCTGATAGTTGGTTTATTCCTCTTATAAAGCAGAAATAGCAACTATGGTCCGGTACATTTGATTTTATCCGCAAAAATTTATTTAAATTGATGACTTGCTATTGTTTAATATGAAACAATTAGCTTTTAAAGTTTTAATTTATAAGATATAAATATTGCATAATAATTTTATTATATTGTTAATAATTAATAATATTTTCAAAAACAGTATATTATCTTAATAGCATAAATAATAATGGAATACACAGTAAAGTGTCACAAAAAATACATATATTATAGTAGTTTAAAAAGGAAAAATTAAACCATTACTGACACGGATTAATCGTTACTAAAATTTAACTTATTTAATATATTGTCGCTTTTATAATACATTTGATAATAAATAAATAAATAACGTATAAGAATAAATGGTTAAAATACAAATATAAAAAAATTATATAAATTATATAGTTAAAATTATTTATTTCTGAGATTTAGGCATGATTTTGCCTGTGTTTAAGTATAAAAATGTCACTTATTCATTCGCATTCATTTAAATATTTATGTTATATTTCTGAATAATTTAACTTAATTTTAATCTATCTTTAATTTATTAAAGTAATTTTGATAAACGCATGATTTTAAAAAATTAGGAGTAAACCAATTGAATAAAATATATCGTGCGATATGGAACGAATCCACTCAGACCTGGGTGGCCGCTTCTGAATTAGCAAAAAGTAAAACCAAGGCCAATGCGGTTTCCAGTGATACTGCTAAGCCATCTCTGTTGGCCAGAATGGGTCTTTGTACTTTCAGACTCGGATTACTTGCCTCGCTGATCAATATGTCTTTGTATTCTGCTGATGCAGTAGCAGCGGCTGACCGGACTACTCTCTGGGGGTCGTATATTAACACGAGTGCTGCTAAAACCAGCTTTAGTGCAGTTAATATAGCAGGGGATGATGATGACTACTGTGGTCATGATGTTGTTCAGGATCGTTCCGGAGCAGTAAAAGCAGGAAACATGATTACCCCGCTAGAAGAATATTTGCGGTTTGCACAGAATAAGGAATATCAGAAGGGTAAATATATATACACACCGTATGGCTCAACCACTCAAGCAGAACAATGGGGCTCTGGCAATTGGACAACTATTATAGGTAAAGGTTACGGTACTGCCGGTTATCAGAATGATATCGTTACTAAGGGAGCACATAATGATATAGCAAGGGCATACGGTACCGCGTCTTTTTCCTACGGGTGTGCATCCCTGGCAACAGGTAATAATGCCCTGGCTTTTGGTATCAATGCTACTGCTACAGCTGGCGGAGCTCAGGCGTTTGGTCCGGCAGCACTGGCTTCCGGGCGGGCATCCAATGCGATCGGAATTTCATCTGAAGCTACCGGTGTGTCCGGTGTTGCTCTGGGTTCTGTGGCTCAGTCTGATGGTGTGGGAAGTGTTGCGCTGGGTTTGCAGGCACGGGCTAATGCTGACGGTGCTGTAGGTGTCGGGGTAGGGGCTCATGCAGGACTGGATTCCAGCGTAGCCATTGGTAACGATAATATTCTTGCCGGCAAGCAAAGTATCGGTATCGGTTCCGGTAACGCGGTAGATGGTGAGCAATCAATTGCTATCGGCAGTGCCCAGACACCTACTACCTACAACACGGTTGACGGTACGCAGAAAAATGTAACAACACACTATACCCATATTAAAGGGAATAAAACTTTATCTCTGGGTAACAGTAATACAGGCGGGAACTTTGATACGAAAGGGAGCCTTATTACAGACGGTATTTCGGCAGCCAATACCGCCATCTTCGGTAACAACAATGTGATCAATAATGCCGTTGACGGTGCTCATATTATCGGTAGCGATAATACAGTAGGTATCTTAACAGGTATTGCAGGTACCGGAGCAACGGTAATTGGTAATCACGCCAGCATTAGTGCAGATAATGCTCTTGCTCTGGGTAATCAAACCTCTGTTAGCGGTGCTGATGCTATGGCAATAGGTACTGGTGCGGAGGCTACGGTGTCTGGCGGTGTTGCTCTGGGTTCCGGTTCTCTGGCGAATACAGCTCAGGATGTTGCCGGCTATAATCCAAATAATCATGCAACCTACAGCGATCCGGTTAGTACAGCTGCCTGGAAAAGTACCAATGGTGCTGTTGCCGTAGGCAATACTGACCCAAAACAAAATATTACCCGGCAGATTACAGATGTTGCGGCGGGTACCGAGGATACGGATGCAGTTAATGTTGCTCAGTTAAAAAATCTGAGCTTTTCAGTTCCGGGTATTTTTTCGTCTGCGTCAACCAGTATTGATGCTAATCTGATTGCAGCAGATCAGACTATCATCAGTAGTTCTGCTGCAATGCCTGCAAAATTTGATCCGCTTAATAGCAGCATCAATACTGTTTCATCGCAGATAAAGCAGAAGTTTGGTGATCAGAATACTTCTGGTGAAGTAGGAGAAAATATTTCCCGGCTGAGTACATCTTTAGCAGATAATATTACTTCTATACAGAAAAAGCTCCTGCTGGATCAGGGCGGGTTCTATGACGCTAAAATTTATGATGGCAAAACGCCGCGTAAAATCATTCACGTAGCTGATGCAGATATCAGCAACGCCGGTTCAACCGATCTGGTTAATGGCAGACTGCTTTATGCGACCAATTCGTCGCTGAGCTCTTTATCATCCAGTATAGATAGTGGTCTGAGTACGCTTAATAGCGGTTCCACTGAGGCTAAAAATATAGTTGATACTTCAGCCAGCCAAATCAATACTGGTATAGATAGTTATTCCACATCGGTTTCTACCGGTATCCATAATCTACAAACAGGCATATTAAAATGGAATGGTTTGCCTGAAGGCGAATTCAGGGCTGATAATGATAATACTGACCACAAGATAACAGGTGTGGCAGAAGGTTCGTTAGCAGCTGATTCAACCGATGCCGTAACCGGCGGTCAGTTGCATGCCACTAATACCAATATTAGCAGTCTGTCCAATAGCGTCAGCACAAGTTTCAGTAGTTTATCCAGCTCACTGTATGAATCTTCCGGTCTGGAAAAACTATCAACAAGTCTGAGTGATACAGGTAATCAAGTCGCTGCTTTACAAAATGATGCACTGCAATGGGATGATATTCATAGGGTGTATCGTGCCAGACACGGTGATAATGATGAAAATCAGAAAATCACTCATGTCTCTGCCGGTGTTGTTGATTTCGCTTCAACTGATGCGGTAACCGGTGGTCAGTATTATGATCTGAATACCGAGATAGATACTAGTGTAAGTACACTGACAGCAAGTGCTTTGCGCTCTGTCGGTCAGATTAATAGCAACATTTCGGCATTGCAGCAACAAGTACTGTTGTTTGACGGAAAGAGCTTTAATGCACAGCGTGCTGGAAAAAATCAGACTATTACCGGAGTAGCCGGGGCTGATTTAACTGATTCATCAGCTGATGCTGTTACCGGAGCACAGTTAGATTCAACAAACACATCTCTGAATAATTTAACGGCTTCAACTGCTACCGGACTGAGTAGCTTGTCGACACAACTGAGCAGATATTCTGAAAATACGCTGCAAAGCGGTATGGAACTTGTGAACGGTTCCAATACGAGTCTCAGTGCCTTACAAAGTAATGCTTTACTGTGGAATAGTGAAGATAAGGCATACAGTGCTGCTCACGGTACGCAGGGAAACCAGAACATTACCAATATAGCGGCCGGCGAGGTAAAAGAAAATTCAACTGATCTGATTAATATGGGTCAGATTCATGTATTCTCGGTGTCTACGTCTACAAGTATCGCTGCTGTAAACCAGGCAATAAATTCATTAAATGGTTTATCTGATACTGAAATTAATCGCCTGGCTGATACCATTAGTAGCAGTCTGAGTACGGCAGGTAATCAAATAGCGGGTTTAAAGAAAAATCTGTTGTTGTGGAACGGGAACGCTTATGATGCCAGTCACGGTAATCCTGATGGTACGGAGAAAATTACCCATGTAGCAGAGGGCAGTTTGCAGTCCGATTCAACGGATGCCGTAACCGGAGGGCAGTTATACCGGACCAATACCAGAATCAGTGATCTGAAAGCAGAATCTGATAATCAGTTTAATATTTATTCCGATAAGATTGATAGCAGTCTTACTGCTGCGCAAACGAGTCTGAGTAATTCTATTGCTACAGATATCAATAGTGTGCACGGTAATATGGATTCCGGTGTACAGACAGCTAACTCACATATTGCTACTCTGCAGCAGGATAGTTTATTGTGGAATGGAAAAGCTTATGATGCCAGCCATAATCAGGGTGATAATGGAAAAAACAAAATCACTAATGTGGCTAAAGGGGACATTTTACATGATACATCATCCGATGCTGTTACCGGTGCGCAGTTATTCGCTACCAATAGTAGTATAGATTCACTTTCTACTGCGTTTGACAGCAATACATCTAAGTTTATCAGTACTACGGACAGTAATTTGAGCAGCTTGTCAGCTGCCATGCAGAATTCATCTTTTCCCGGACTGGAAAGCCTGTCTACCGGAACTCAGTCACGTCTGGGTGAGATAAATAACCAAATTTCTGGGTTACAGCAGGCACTGCAATGGAATGATGGTGCTTATGATGCCAGTTTTGGTAAAAACGGAATGCAAAAAATTACTCATGTTGCTGATGGCCGGCTGACAGAAGGATCAAAAGATGCGGTAACAGGTAATCAGTTGTATAACACTGATGCCGCTATCAGTAATCTGGGAGCAAGTTTAAGTACCGGTATAAATAATATTAGCAGCTCCATACAGAGTATCGCTCAAAAAAATGATGAAACGATAACTGATTTATCCGAAAAAGTGCAGCAAACTAAGAGTCAGCTGACCAGTCTGGAGACTACTACAGCAGCCGATCTGACTCATATCAATACCAGTATTTCCGCTCTGCAGGATGATGCTGTGCAATGGGATGGCAAAAACTATGTTGCCAGCCATCGTGGTAAGCCAGGCGTCATTACGCATGTATTAGCTGGTAGTCTGAATGAAGGTTCGTCAGATGCAGTGATTGGTGCACAGCTGTACAGCACTAACAGCAGTATTACTGATCTGGGAAATAAACTGACAGATGTATCCAATAGCTTTAGCACGGGTATCAGCAGTTTATCCACAGCTTTATCTGATAATGCTGATTCGAAGCTGTCGCAGTTGGTACAAAACAGGGAAAATATTGAAAATAATATTACACACTTGTCATCAAGTGTATCCTCTGCATTTATTTCCCCTGACAATGAAATAGCTATTCTTAATCAAAATGCATTACAGTGGAACAGCTCACTGAGTGCATTTGATGCCAGTCATGGTCAGAAAGATGAAAAACATCTGATTAAGAACGCAGATGAAGGTGATCTGCGTCTCGGTTCGGCTGATGCTATTACTGCAGGTCAGCTGTATACCACCAATAGCACATTTAATGCACTGAATGATAATATCAGCGGGCGTTTTAGTAGTTTGTCAACGACATTAAGCAGTTTGATTAATACTAATGTAAGTACGCTTTCTTCCAGTATTACCGGTCTGGATACCCGGGTGAGCGGATTAGAGCAGAATGCATTACAATGGAACAGCGATATTGCTGCTTATGATGCCAGTCGAGCAACCAAAAATCCGGCAAGAATTACCAATGTAGCTGCCGGTCTGATAGCATCAGATTCATCTGATGCCGTTACTGGTGCTCAGTTACACAGTCTGTCAACTGTGTCTGATGGTCATTTGTCCACCTGGCGCAGTTCAATACTCTCCAGCTTAAGTACAATAGAAGATTCAGCAACTACGGCATCAGGTTCACTTTCTCAGCAATTCGATACGCTATCAGAAAATATCTCCAACAATTTCCAAGAATTTTCTGGCAGTGTTTCAAGTGGTGTGAGCAGTTCGTTTGTTAGCACTTCAGAGATCGTTACCGGTTTGTCATCTGCTATACATGAGCATCTGAGCCGGCTGTCTGATGGTATAGGTGAGAGTTTAACCGATCTGTCGACCAGTACGGATACTGGTATCAACACGCTTTCTTCGCGTATTGACAGCTCAGCAAGTATATTAACAGAGTCTTTAAATACCGTTAATAACCATATAAGTACGCTTAATCAGGATGCACTGCAATGGAATAGCAGTATAAGTGCATATGATGCCAGTCATGGAAGCGGTAATGCACAAAGAATTACCCATGTAGCTGCCGGTGATGTATCAGTACATTCAACCGATGCAATTAACGGAGGTCAGTTCTTTGCTCTGTCCAG
>NZ_JAAEDT010000002.1:0-49020 GCF_013346865.1 Snodgrassella sp. ESL0323
ACCCATGTAGCTGCCGGTGATGTATCAGTACATTCAACCGATGCAATTAACGGAGGTCAGTTCTTTGCTCTGTCCAGCTCAGCATCAACCGGTCTGAACAGTTTATCAACCAGCATGAGCAACATGGCAGACATTCAGCAGGGTAGCATATCCACAATCATTGCTGATAACCTGAAAGATGTAAATCAAAACGTATCCAGCCTATCAACTGGTCTGAACACAGCTAATAGCGATATAACCAGCCTGTCAAGCGGATATGTTAATATCAATAAACAGGTATCTTCATTAAATCAGGATGCCCTGCAATGGAATGGCGGTATTAGTGCATATGATGCCAGCCATGGAAGCGGAAGTGCACAAAGAATTACCCATGTAGCTGCCGGTGATGTATCAGCACATTCAACTGATGCAATTAACGGAGATCAGTTCTTTAGTCTCTCCAGTTACATCTCTGTTTCAACCAGTCTGAGCAGTCTGTCAACAACTATTTCATCGGCTGTTACTAGTCAAATCAATTCTATAGGCAGTTCTCTGTTCAGTAATTATGAAAGTCTGTCAAGCACAGTAAGCAGTGTGTCAACTGCTTCCGAAAGTATGAAGACAGTTATGTCTTATCTCGAAAAGCATGCGATCCAATGGAATGAGGAACAAGGCGGATTTGATGCAGGCCAAATCAACGGTATGACTCGTGATGCTACTCCTGTTTATCGCAAAATTGTGAATCTGGCAGATGGTGATGTAAGTGAAAATTCGCATGATGCGGTAAATGGCAGCCAGTTATACAGAGTAAACTCTGAGCTGACTGCCGGTCTGAATTCTTTGTCAACATCCACTTCAACAGCGATATCAGATTTATTGATTGGCACAGCCCCAGGTAGTATGAGCACCAGTATCGCTAATCTGAATGCGAATGCGTTACAGTGGAATGGTACGGTTTATGATGCTGCCCGCGGAGGTATTGCACAGACAATTACCGGTGTTAAAGGCGGTAATATAGTAGCCGGCTCTCTTGATGCAGTGAATGCTGGTCAGTTGTGGGATGTAAAACAAAGTATCAGTGCCCTGTCATCAAGCGTGTCAACTGGTTTGTCAAGCGTGTCAACAGTAGTAAGTGGTCTGCCTGCAGGCGCTATTTCTGATGATGCACTGTCGAGTCTGTCAACTGCAATCAGTAAAAACATAGACAGTCAGATTTCCTCTGTAGCATCTTATCTAGGTACTGCCTCCCAACCGGACACAAACAGTATTAAGCCGCCTAAATATGATATTACTACGCCGTCGGGCAGTGTGGTGTCAGCTAATAATGTAAAAGATGCACTGGAAAATCTGGAAAATTACGGTACAAAATATGCAAAGAGTAACTCAGCAAAAGCAGCCTCAGTTGCACAGGGAATTGATTCAGTTGCAATAGGCGGTGCATCAATGGCCAGCGGCACCTCAGCAGTTGCCATAGGTGATTCTGCCAGCGCATCGTCAGCCAATGGTGTTGCTCTGGGCAGTCAGGCGAAAGTAACTCAGAGCGGAGGCGTAGCACTTGGATCCGGATCGGTGGCAAATACAGCAGCCGGTAAAGAGGGCTATATACCGGTAACGGCAACACAGCAGCAGGCAGAAGCAATCCGGGCAACGAAGAGTACAGAAGGAGCGGTATCTGTAGGAGATGCATCGAACGGTGTATACCGTCAGATAACCGGAGTTGCCGCGGGTACGGCTGATACTGATGCAGTCAATGTGGCTCAGCTTAAGGGTGTGAATAATCAGGTTAGCATGATAAATGAATATGTTAACCAGCTGAATGACAATATTCATCATGTTGAGCGTCGTGCCTATTCCGGTACGGCACTGGCCATGGCTCTGTCCGGTGCTTATCTGCCCTCCCTGAATGGTGGTGAACAGACCGTTGGTGTTGGTGTCGGTGCATATCGTGGCTATGGTGCTGTCGGCCTTAACTATAAGGCAGCAAGTAAAAACGGCAAAGTGACATGGGGTGCAGGTGTTTCTACTACGGGCAAAGAGACAGCTGTTAATTCAGTACTTGGCTTTAAATGGTAAGAAAACCTGATTAAAAACAGACTTCCGGGTTTTTCCTGTGAAGTCTGTAAATCTTATTTATTGATCACTAATTGTATTTTTACTAAGAATACGGATTAACATGCGTATCGGTATTTCTGTTATTACTCATGCCAATCAGAATATCTGGGAAAATGGCATGAGTCAGAATATTATATTTTTGGTTCAGAGCCTGAAGGCTATTCCGTTTGTTAAAGCAGTTGATCTGATTAATGTGGGCGGGCAGCCGGGAATGGCAGAGCAAATTGATTTAAGTCTGTTTGATTTGCATCTGATGTCGGAACAGGAAGCCACAGATGCTTTTGATGTCATTATTGAACTGGCCGGCGCATTAAGTCCGCACTGGCTGGCATTGCAGCGGGCCCGCGGAAAAAAAGTGGTATTTTATTGTGTTGGTCAGCCTTATGTCGGTCTGGCAGAATACAATGTCTTTGAAAAACCGACCAGTTTTCCGCCGGTAGACCGTTCTGATGAAGTATGGGTTTTGCCTAAAGATAAGGGCTATATTCCGATGCTGCGGACAATGTACCGTTGTCCGGTACATGTTACGCCCTATTTGTGGGATCCGTTGTTTGTATCCAGACGTAAGCAGGAAATTGCTGAGCATGGTTTCTATTTTGGCTGGCGCGATAATCTGCAGGATGATGTTAAAACACCGTTGAATGTGGCTATTTTCGAGCCCAATATTTCAGTGGTGAAGACTTCATCCATTCCGATGCTGGCCTGTGATGAAGCCTATCGGGCAGAGCCGCAGTCAATAGGTATGATGCATGTGCTCAATACGCTGCATATGAAAGATCATCTGACAATGCTGTATCTGGCCAATTCACTGAATCTGGTAAAAGATCATAAAGCTTGTTTTTACGGCCGCCATGATATTGCCGGTTTTATGGCACAGCATGCCAATGCGGTGGTTTCGCATCAATGGTGCAATGACCAGAATTATTTGTATCTGGATGCACTGTATGGTGATTATCCACTGATTCATAATTCACCTTGGTTAAAAGAGTTTGGTGCCGGCTATTATTATCCGGATTTTAATGCTGCAGAGGCAGGCAGACTGCTTATTCATGCCTGGCAGCATCATGAGGAAAATCTGGGCAGTCAGCGGCAGGCTTCTCAGGCTTTGTTTAAGGCTACTTCACCTCTGACAGAAGCTAATATCGCTGCTCATGCACAATTATTAACTAATCTGTGTGCTGATCGTCCGGAATTATTAAGGAATTAACTCATGTCGTCGGTGTCTTCACTTCGTATCGGTGTTTCAATTTATGTGCGTAAAGGAGCACAGTCGCTGTGGGAAAATGGTATTTTTCAGAATTGTCTGTTTCTGGCGATGCTGTTACAAAAATCACCGGTTGTCAGTAATACTGTGTTGGTTGCCGGTTCCGGTGACGGTGACATGCAGGACGCAATGAATTTTCTGAAGGATTCACCAGTACCAGTAATTGACATGGCCAGTGCTATGGATCAACTGGATGTCATGATTGAAATGAGTGCTCAGCTGTCCAAAGAGTGGATGATAAGTTTCAAGGCCCAGGGTGGTAAAGTAGTCAGTATGCGGGTAGGTAATGATTATGTGATTGATATTGAACGCATGCTGTTCAATAAACCTTCTGCATTACTGATTACAGGTGCACCATATGATGAGGTATGGACATTACCTGAGTACGAGAAAAGCTGTATGCCCTATTTTGCCAGTACTTTTCGTACTCCGGTCAGAATTATGCCGCATTTGTGGAGTCCGGTTATTCTGAATAAGGCTTGTGAAAGACTGCCGGAAAATGAGAAGTTCGGATATCAGCCTGGCCGCAGACGCTGGCGTATTGGTATGTTTGAGCCGAATATGTGTATGGTAAAAACCAGTTATATACCTATGCTGGTCTGTGAAAATGCGCATCGTCTGAATCCGGATTTTATTGAACATATCTATGTTTGTAATACTCTGAATCTGAAAGAGCAGAATGCTTTTAATCTATTTGCCCAGAGTCTAAATATTATTCGTCATGGTCTGGCATCGTTTGAAGGCCGTTATCCGATCTGGCAGGTTGTATCACGCTACTGTGAAGCTATTGTTTGTCATCAGTGGGAAAATGCGCAGAATTATCTTTATTATGAAGCTTTATATGGCGGTTATCCGCTGATTCATAATTCGCATCTGATTGGTGATTGCGGGTATCGCTACCATGATTTTGATTGCGAAGAAGGCGGGCAGGAACTGGCAGATGCGTATAAGATGCACGATGAAAATCTTGCCGGTTATCGCGAAAAAGCAGCAGCTTTTCTGGCAACTCTGGATCCGGAGGCAGAAAGTAATGTGCGCTGTTATACTGAAGCACTGAAATCTCTGTTTAAAGTATAGATTATTTTAAATTGATCGATATTTTAGTCTAATGTGTCCCTACATAAAAGCTGCTGCTGATAAAACACATAAAACCGGTTGGTAGTGAAATATTTCCATAAAAAAAAATATGAATTTATCTAATACATCAAATTTGAGTTCCGGCCATGTTCAGGATACCGGAGCCGCGCGCCTGCGTATAGGAATTACTATTGGTCTGAGTCACCCTGAAGAAACGCTGTGGAATAATGGTATTAAACAGAATGCTGTTTTTCTTGCTGAAGCATTAAAAAACTGTCCTAATGTAGATTCTGTGGTTCTGGCTAATACAACAGATGTGCCGGTTACTTCACGCTTACCATGGGATTTGGAGAGATGGCCGACCAAAAGTTTTATCGAAGTCAAGGATCAGATAGATGTATTGATTGAACTGGGCGGGCAGATTAGTGCTGAGCAAACAGCTTATATTAAAGACCGGGGTGTACACCTGATTTCTTACTGCTGCGGTTTTGAATATATCCATATGATGGAGTCGGTTTTGTTTGCCCGCAATATGGGCGGGGCCAACCTGTTTATTAATCAGCGTTATGATGATATCTGGATGATTCCGCAGGTAGCCAATTGCAGTCGGGCTTATTTTGAAATATTCCGCCGCCACGAAGCACGCGTCGTACCATTTGTGTGGAGTCCGGTCTTCCTGAATCAGAAAACCGCAGCTATGCCTTTTCAGGGTTTATGGCAGGTTCCGGTATCCAGTAAAGGCTGGCGTTTGTCGGTTATGGAACCGAATATCGATGTAGTTAAATTCTGTCTGTATCCGATTCTGATTGCTGAAATAGTCTATCGTGACAAACCGGAATCTATTGATATTCTGCAGGTTTGTAATGCTTTGCCGATGGCGCAGAAATCCATGGAATTCATTGCGCTGATGAATCAGTTGGATATTGTGAAAAAGCACAAATCAGTATTCCTGGGGCGTTATGATACACCGACATTTCTGGCAACCAATACAGATGCGGTAATATCGCATCAATGGGAAAATCCGCTAAATTATTTCTATCTGGAAGTGTGCTGGCAAGGATACCCTTTGATTCATAATGCTGAGCTGATTTCTGATCTTGGCTATTATTATCAGGGTAATGATGTGCAAGCGGGTGCTAAACAGTTGCTATCCGCGATGAATGAACATGCCGATAACTCAGCTCATTATATAGATGAGCAGCGGCGGCAGATTGCCCGCTTTCTGCCGGATAATACTGATTTAGTGGCCAGCTATTCTGCCTTGCTGACAGAACTGAAAGCCAGACCACTACGCTAATTGCTATTTATTTTCCTGCATAAAGGTATTGATATTATCCTCCAGCATGGTGCAGATACGCTGTATGGCTTCTTCGCTGCCCCATGCTATATGCGGGGTAATAATTAGGTTAGGCAGGTGAGCACGCAGTAACGGATTGCCATGTACCGGTGGTTCCTCGCTAAGTACATCTACGCCTGCTCCGCCTAACTGACCATATTTCAAAGCCGCAACCAGTGGCTGTTCTGCAACCAGACCGCCTCGTCCGACATTAATCAGTACGGCTTGTGGCTTCATCATTTTTAATTCCGCTTCATCAATCATATTGCGGGTTTGTTCATTCAGCGGGCAATGCAGGGAAACCACATCAGCTTGTTGTAATAGCTGGGTAAATGGGGTATAGCCATCCCGGCAACTGCTGGCGTTTTTGTGTTCTCCCCAGAGAACATGCATTCCGAATGCCTGCGCCCGTGCAGCTAAAGCCTGTCCGATACCACCTTTCCCGAAAATTCCCAGTGTTTTGCCGTTCAAATCATGTATAGGTGCACCGAAATGGCAGAAAAAAGGGCTGTTTTCCCATAAGCCGGCAGCGACATCGCGCTGATAAGCTGGTAACTGGCGCATCAGTGCCAGAATCAGCATCATGGCATGTTCAGCAACCGTATCGTTTCCATAACCGCGAACATTACGAATACCGACATTGTGTTGTTGTGCTGTCTGCCGGTCAATGTGATCCAGACCGGTAGCCGGAACCGCAATTAATTGTAATTGTGGACTATTGCGAATAGCTTCAGCATTAATTCGCACTTTATTGGATATAACAATATTTGCCTGAGCAATCCGGCCGGCTACTTCATCCGGGTTGGTATGGCTATAGCTGGTAATGTGATGAGGAAATTTGAAGTTAAACGGATATTCGGGCAGGGTTGCACGGTCCAGAAAAACGATTTCGCTGGTAGTCATATTATCTCCTGTTAATTGAAAAGCCTGCTATGGACAATAACATGCATGGGTTGAATGTCTGTGTTACAGTGTACGCTAATTTATTAATCAAGGATGAATGAATATGGATCTGGTGATTGAAGATTTGCAGCAGGGTACGGGTACGGAAGCTCAAAAGGGTAAGGAAATTACGGTACATTATACTGGTATGCTGGAAGACGGTACGGTGTTTGATTCCAGTGTTACCCGTCAGCAGCCGTTAACATTTACTCTGGGTGCGGGTATGGTTATTGCCGGCTGGGATGAAGGATTTAATGGTATGAAAGTAGGCGGTAAACGCAAGCTGACTATTCCGCCGCATATGGCTTATGGTAGCCGGGGTGCGGGTGGTGTGATTCCGCCTAATGCCACACTGATTTTTGATGTGGAATTGTTGCAGGTTGATGATTAAGCTGTTGCACGCTGATTTTGCTCAGGCAGCTGTTTCAGGCTGCCTGAACTGTTTTAATAAGCAGGGATTCTGATGATGGAAACTAATCCGACTATTGCTGCCATTGCGACTGCTCCGGGACGTGGTGGCGTAGGCGTAGTACGTTTATCCGGTAAAAATCTGTTGTCTCTGGCACAAAAATTAAGTGGTGGAAAAACACCGGTGCCGCGCAAAGTGATGTATACCGATTTTGTTGATGAGCAGGATGCGGTTATTGATAATGGTCTGTTGTTGTATTTTTCAGAGCCGGCCAGCTTTACTGGTGAAGATGTAATTGAGTTGCAGGGGCATGGCGGACCAGTGGTGTTGCAGATGCTATTGCAGCGCTGTTTGCAACTGGGTGCGCGGCTGGCAGAGCCGGGTGAATTTACTAAACGTGCCTTTTTAAATAATAAGCTAGATCTGGCACAGGCTGAAAGTGTGGCTGATCTGATTGATGCTTCCAGTCAGTCGGCCGCACGGATGGCGGTACGCAGTTTAAAGGGTGCTTTTTCTGAAGAAATTCACCGGCTGGTTGATGATCTGATTACTTTGCGTATGCTGGTGGAGGCAACTCTGGATTTTCCGGAGGAGGACATCGATTTTCTTCAGGCCGCAGATGCAAGTGGCAAGCTTAAGCAGTTACGTGACTGTCTGGACAAGGTATTACAGCATGCACAGCAAGGCGCACTACTGCGTGAAGGAATGAATGTGGTGCTGGTAGGCGCACCTAATGTGGGTAAATCAAGCCTGCTTAATGCACTGGCTGGCGACGATATAGCCATTGTTACTGATATCGCCGGTACAACCAGGGATACAGTAAGGGAACAGATTACTCTGGACGGGGTACCTGTCCATATTATTGATACAGCAGGTCTGCGTGAAACAGAAGATGTGGTTGAACGTATTGGTATTGAGCGCAGTCAGCAGGCTGTACAGCAGGCAGATGTAGCGTTGATATTGATTGACCAGCGTGAAGGACTCAATGCCACTACTGCGGCAATTCTGGCTCAGTTACCGGCCAGTTTGCACAAAATCGAAGTACACAACAAGATTGATTTAACAGGAGAAGCAGCCAGCTGTGTTTCACGTGAAACGGGAAAATTGCGGGCATTCACGGATGCCGGTCAGGTCATTGCTTTGTCGGCCAGAACAGGTGAAGGGCTGGACTTATTGCGTCAGGCTTTATTACAGCAGGTAGGCTGGCAGGGTGAAAGTGAAGGGCTTTTTCTGGCACGAACACGCCATATTCAGGCGCTTGAACAGGCCAAAGAGGAGCTGTTAAATGCCAGTATGTGTCAGGAAAATCAGATTGAATTGTTTGCAGAGCATTTGCGTCTGGCGCAGAATGCATTGAATGAGATTACTGGTGAATTCAGTGCCGATGATTTGCTGGGCGTTATATTCAGCCGTTTTTGTATCGGTAAATAAATTTTACACAGTTATTACTACTAAATGAAAGCACTAACTATCACTTTTAACGGATAGTTAGTGCTTTTTTGTTTTAGTGGTTAAAGAGGCTGTATTAAAGCAAATCTTGGCACTGGTTGTCCGTCAACGCTTATGGTTTCATTAAACATGCTTTTGGGACGCACCCAGGTTGAATAATCACCGTACAGGCACTGATAAATAACTAGTTCTTCTTCGGTTTCACTGTGGCGTGCTGTACCAGTAACCTGATAAAGCCTGCCTTTATAGTGCTGATAAATGCCTCGTTGCATAGATATTTCCTGCATAGTCAGATACAGCCGGAGGGCGTCGGCTGTCAGAGGTGTTATAACTAAAATCTCTTTAATTACAACTCGGTATTCTTTGGCTGAAAGCCGATTAATTATACAATGGTTTGAATGAATTATAACAAGATGCCATATTAAGGAATACTGTAAATGAATAATGACCCGCGAGCCAGAATGCCAGATGCACCATTGGCCGATAATGAACGGCTGAAAGGTGAAAGTAATTATTTATACGGGCAGATTGCTGCCGATTTACATGACGGGATTACCGGCGGGTTTAATGGTGATGATTTTCAGCTGATTCGTTTTCATGGTATGTATGAGCAGGATGACCGCGATGTCCGTGCCCAGCGACAGGCAGCCAGACTGGAACCGCTGAAAAATGTAATGATGCGCTGCCGTCTGCCCGGCGGAATTATTACCCCGAAACAATGGCTGGGAATCGATGAATTTGCTACTGCACATACACTTTATGGCAGTATTCGTCTGACTACACGCCAGACATTTCAGTTTCATGGCGTGCTGAAACCTGATATTAAACCGATGCATCAGTGGCTGCATCAGCTCGGTCTGGATTCAATCGCTACCGCCGGTGATATTAACCGTAATGTGCTGTGCACCAGTAACCCGATTGAAAGCAGTTTGCATCGTGAAGCCTATGAGTGGGCGTGTAAGATTTCTGAGCATTTATTGCCGCGAACACATGCTTATGCTGATATCTGGCTGGATGGTGAAAAGGTGCTTAGTTCAGAACCGGCTGCACCATTGTCAGATGGTGTGAGTAATGATGCGGTCGAACCGATCAATGGTAAGACTTATTTGCCACGTAAATTTAAAACTGCTCTGGTTATTCCCCCACTGAATGATGTGGATTTACATGCCAATGATTTGAATTTTGTCGCTATTGGTGAGGGCGGTCATCTTGTTGGTTTTAATGTACTGGTAGGCGGCGGGCTGTCTATTGATCATGGTAATCAGCGTACGTTCCCGAATACTGCTAAGGATTTTGGTTTTATTCCGGTGGAACAGGCAGTGCGGTGTGCTGAGGCTGTGGTTACTACCCAGCGCGACTGGGGTAATCGCAGTGATCGTAAAAATGCACGTACACGTTACACTTTGCAGCGTGTAGGCGCAGAAGTATTTAAAGAGGAGGTTGAGCGCCGGCAGGGTTTTAAATTTGCTGCCAGTCGCCCTTATGAACTCACTGAACGCGGTGATCGCATTGGTTGGGTACAAGGGGAAGACGAACGCTGGCATCTGACCTTATTTATTGAAAACGGCCGTTTACTTGACTATCCTGACCGGCCGCTGAAAACCGGTATGCGTGAATTAGCCAGAATTCATAAAGGTGATTTCCGCCTGACAGCCAATCAGAATGTGATTATTGCCGGTGTGCATGCTGAAGATAAGGATGAAATTGAACGGATTGCCCGTAAATATAAACTCATTGACGATGAAATCACGGAACAGCGTAAAAACAGTATGGCCTGTGTGGCTTTTCCAACCTGTCCGCTGGCGATGGCTGAATCTGAACGGTTTTTATCCGGTTTCATTGATCAGGTCGATGCGCTTATGGCGCAATATGGTTTGTCTAAGGAGCATATTATTCTGCGGGTAACCGGTTGTCCGAATAACTGCGGTCGTGCGTTACTGGCTGAAATCGGGCTGATAGGCAAAGCAGTCGGCCGTTATAATCTGTACGTTGGCGGTAACCGGGCTGGCACGCGTATTCCGCGTTTGTTCAGCGAGAATATTACAGTTGATGAAGTGCTGGCTATCTTGCAGGATTGGATTGCGCGCTGGGCACAGGAGCGTAATAATGCTGAGGATTTTGGTGATTTTGCTATTCGTACCGGTATTGTTAAACCGGTAGTAGATGCCGCAGTAGATTTCTGGGATGCAGATAAAGTTTCAGTGTAAATGATTAATTAGAAAAGAGAAATTTCTGTGATTTAATTAAATAGTCCGGATACCTGATAACAGGTTCGGACTATTTTGTATCTATGGTGTCAGATTACGGCTGCTGATTGGCATAAATCTGATCAAATATACCGCCATCGCTGAAAAAGCGTTGTTGAGCTTCTTTCCAGCCACCAAATTCTTTATCAATGGTCACCAGTTGCAGGCTGGGAAACTGGTGCCGGTATTCTGCCATGATTTTTGGATTCACCGGTCTGAAATAACTTTGTGCTATCAGACGCTGGGCACTGTCGCTATACAAATATTGCAGATAGGCAGTGGCCAGCCGGCGTTTATCCGGGGTAAGAACATTACTGTCAACAACGGCTACCGGCGGTTCACATAAAATTGAAAGTGACGGTGTGACGATTTCGAATTCGTCAGGAGACTGTTTAAGTGCCAATCTGGCCTCATTTTCCCATGCCAGTAATACATCGCCGAGCTGGCGGTGGGTAAAGGTGATGGTAGCGGCACGTGCTCCGGTATCCATCATGGGTACATGCCGGAGTAAAGCTTGCAGATATGCTTGAGCACTGGCATCACTACCGTTTGGCTGATGCTTCGCCCAAGCCCATGCAGCGAGAAAATTCCAGCGTGCACCACCGGATGTTTTAGGATTAGGTGTGATAATCTGAACATTGTTATGAATCAGATCTCCCCAGTCACGGATATGTTTGGGATTGCCCTTACGCACCAGAAAAACAATGGTAGAGGTATAAGGGGTGCTGTTATGGGGTAAACGCTGCTGCCAGTCCGGTTGCAGTAATGTTTTTTTGCCACGGTTCAGAGCATTGATGTCTCCGGCCAGTGCCAGTGTCACCACATCGGCTTTAAGACCATTCTGTACAGCAATAGCCTGTTTACCGGAACCTCCGTTGGACTGGCGGATATGCACTTTCTGACCGGTTTGCTGATACCAGTAGTTTTCAAAATCAGTATTGTAGTGCTGATACAATTCACGTGTAGCATCGTAGGAAGCATTCAGCAGAGTTGCTCTGCTGCCGGAGTTGTTATCGCAGGATGTCAGACCTGCAATTATTGCTGCCAGCAGACCGTAGCGCCAGAATATATTCATGCCGGAAAATAGGTTTTAGACGATGTTTTAATGTAGCAATGCTGGTGCGGGTACGGAAATACTGTTTTTTTGTTTCTTTATAACCAAAAGCAAGATAGCAGTCTGATAATCAGATGGAATGTAAGTAGTGAGAACTGTGAATTTGAAAAAGTTGGCTTAGGCTGTTATAAACCGCTTTTAATTTTTTATCTGTTTAATTGAGAAAGTTACATGAAGAGCCGGAATGCAGATGTTGCAGCTGAAAAAAAACTGTTAACACGGGAAGATGTGCGTACGCTGATGCTGTCATCCTTTGGCGGGGCACTGGAATTTTATGATTTTGTTATCTATGTTTTTTATGCCAAAGTGTTGTCTGAACTGTTTTTTCCGGCAGGTTTAAATCCATTCTGGGCGCTGCTGAATACTTACGGAATTTTTGCTGCCGGTTATCTGTTTCGTCCTCTGGGCGGTATTGTGATGGCGCATTTTGGTGATTTATTCGGGCGCAAACGTTTGTTTGCGTTGTCTATTATGATGATGGCTTTACCTACGTTGTGTCTGGGGCTTATGCCTACTTTTGCTAATATCGGCTATGCAGCCCCTATACTGCTATTAGTATTACGCATGATACAGGGTGTGGCTATTGGCGGAGAAATTCCGGCAGCCTGGACTTTTGTGTCTGAACATGTACCTGAAAAACGTATTGGTATGGCAAATGGTTTTCTCACAGGCGGGTTGTCGCTGGGAATATTACTGGGCTCTCTGATTGCGCTGGGTATGGCAAAACTTTTCAGTAGTGAAGCTATTCTGAACGGAGCATGGCGCATACCTTTTATTATTGGCGGGCTGTTTGGGCTGCTGACTCTGTATTTACGCAGCTATTTGCATGAAACGCCGGTTTTCAAAGCAATGCAGCAACGCAAGGAGCTGGCAACGGAAATGCCGGTTAAAGTTCTGGTTTCTAAACATAAAACTGCTGTATCTGTCGGCATGCTGCTTACCTGGTTTCTGACTGGCTGTATTGTGGTGATTTTGCTGGCTATGCCGCAGTTATTAACCGGCAGTTTCGGATTTTCCAGTACGCAGGCATTTGAAATGCAGAGTATGGCTATTGTGATGCAAATGCTTGGCTGTGTGATTTATGGTTTGCTGGCTGATCGGCTGGGTACCGGACGGGTACTAATAGGCGGAATTGTGTTTACAGGTGTAATGACAGCGTTATTTTATCCGGCATTGGGCAAATACAGTGATAGCCTGATTTTTGTTCTGTATTTATTGCT
The DNA here is from genome assembly GCF_013346865.1 of Snodgrassella sp. ESL0323. Lineage (NCBI taxonomy): Bacteria > Pseudomonadati > Pseudomonadota > Betaproteobacteria > Neisseriales > Neisseriaceae > Snodgrassella > Snodgrassella sp. ESL0323. The sequence continues at coordinate 13,149 of NZ_JAAEDT010000002.1, forward strand.
GGGGCTGGCGGCTGGTGTGGCCGGTATTGTTTCAGCAGCCATGATACGAATGTTTCCGCCGGCTATACGGTTTACAGGGATTTCTTTTTCCTACAATGTGGCTTACGCTATTGTCGGCGGTTTAACCTTACCTCTGGTGCAGTGGTTAAGTCGTTTTAGTCCGATTGGTGCAATGTATTATATTCTGCCTTTATGTGTAGTAGGTATACTGGCTGCCGGAGTATTTCAACACCGTTACCGGTAATGCTGTAGCTGCATAGTAACAGATATAAAAAAGCTGCTTTATCCGCAAGTATATATTGCATCCGGATAAAGCAGCTTTTTATCTATGATTCTATATCAGGCGTTGCCGGCGTTAGCCTGTTCAGCCTGATACATGGCTTCGAAATTGATCGGAGCCAGCATTACCGGCGGGAAGCCGGAACGTGTAATGGTATTAGATACTGTTTCGCGTGCATAAGGAAACAGAATATTCGGAGCAGCTACAGCCAGCAACAGTTCTACATCTTTTTCTGGAATGTTGGCAATGCGGAAGATACCGCTTTGTGCTACTTCATTCAGGAACAGTACACGTTCTTCAGTCATTTTTGCAGTAACGGTAACGGTTACTGTCACATTATAAAATTCATCTTCCAGTTTTTCAGAATTAGAAGTAACACGCAATTCAATTTGTGGCTCTCCGCTTTCCAGAAATATCTGTGGTGCATGCGGTACTTCCAGTGACAAATCTTTCAGATAAATTTTTTCAATGCTGAATACCGGTTCTTGCGAAGTTTGTTCTGATGCTTTTTCATTTTTGTTCATGTTGTTCTTTCAACGAAGGAATATAATTAATATTGCAGATTTCATCTGGTTGTACCGGATGAAAAGTGAAAAAAGATAGTACGTGCTTAACCTGCGAGCAGAGCGTCTAGTTTACCTGCTTGATTCAAAGCATTCAAATCATCAAAGCCGCCGACATGTACCTCTCCGATATAAATCTGCGGAACAGTCCTGCGACCGGTACGCTGCATCATCTGCTCTCGGATTTGCGCATCGGTATCAACGCGGATTTCATTGATATCGGTTACACCTTTTTGTTTGAGTAATGCTTTGGCCATCTGGCAATAAGGGCATACCCCAGTGGTATACATGGTAATCGGTTGCATTGCAGTTTCCTTATTTACGGACAGGTATAAGCATACCGCGAACTTGCGATACTGGATAGGTGCAGGCTTTCTTTGAGCGTATGCTGCGGTATAATCGAACAATACTTATATAACAAACGGACATATAAAGATGATTCGTTTTGAACAGGTTTCGAAAACGTATCCGGGTGGTTTTACTGCGCTGAAAAACTTAAGTTTTTCTATCAACAAAGGTGAAATGATTTTTATTGCAGGCCATTCCGGTGCAGGTAAGTCAACAATTCTTAAACTGATAAGCGGTATTGTTAAACCTACTAAGGGCAAGGTCTGGCTGAATAATCAGGATTTGGGGCGGCTAAATGATAACCAGCTCGGTTATTTGCGTCAGCATATCGGTATCGTTTTTCAGGATCATAAATTATTATTTGACCGCAATGTGTTGCAAAATGTGATGTTACCTCTGCGTATCACCGGTTATGAACGTAAACAGGCTGAACGGAGGGCGCGGATAGCGATTGAAAAAGTTGGTCTGAGCGGGCGCGAACTGGCCGATCCGATTACTTTGTCCGGTGGTGAGCAGCAGCGGTTGTGTATTGCGCGGGCTGTGGTACATCAGCCGGGACTGCTGATTGCAGATGAACCGTCTGCCAATCTGGACAGAGCCTATGCACTTGATATTATGGAGCTGTTTAAAACATTTCATGAGGCCGGTACGACAGTTATGGTGGCAGCACATGATGAAACATTAATGGCAGACTACGGACACCGTATTATCCGCTTACAGGAAGGCAGGTTATACGCATGATCCAGTTTATTTCTCTGCACAAAGAAGCGGCATGCAAGGCCTTACGCCAGCTATTGCGTCAGCCGGTGGCTACCCTGCTGATTTTATGCATGCTGGCCATTGCCATGACTTTACCGCTGGCTCTGTATCTGGGTGTACAGAGCGGTCAGCAGGTACTGGGACAGATGAATGAAGTGCCTACCATGACACTTTATATGCAGATTAATGCCACTGCCAGTGATAATCACACCGTTGAAGAAGCCTTAAAGGCCAATAAACAACTTCAAAAAGTAGTATTTGTGAGTAAACAGCAAGGCTTGGAAGAGTTGCAGCGCAGCATGGGTAATCAGGATTTGGTTTCAATGCTTGACAGTAACCCTCTGCCGGATGTATTTACGGTTACGCCACAGGCAGATTCGCCGGACGAGCTGGCTGCATTACAGACTCAGTTTGAACAATTACCCATGGTTGAAAGCGTGAAAATGGACGCTGAGTGGATGCAGACGCTGTATCAGATTAATCAGTTTGTCCATAAATTGTTGTGGTTTCTGGCTATTACACTGGGGCTGGCTTTCGCCCTGGTTGCTTACAATACTATCCGGTTACAGATTCTCAGCCATCGGGAAGAAATCGAAATTACCAAACTGCTGGGCGCTCCGGCATCATTTATCCGCCGACCGTTCCTGTATCTGGCTATCTGGCAGAGTCTGCTGGCTGCGGCAATCAGCATTGGTTTGTGTTATTGGCTTAACTATCAGACTCAGCCTTTACTCAGTGCGATTTTACAGCCATATGGTGTGCATGTTGTCTGGCGTTTTTTCAACCTATTGGAAGTGCTGGCTATTTTGCTAATGGTCTGCGGATTGGGTATGCTGGGCGCATGGCTGGCTACACGTCAGCATTTACTTAGCTTTAAATCAGTACGGTAAAAATTATCCCCGCAAATAGCGGGGATAATTTTAAGGTATCATATATTAGTGTCGATACTGTTTACTTTTGCTGACGTGCCTGTGCAGCCTGTGCCAGTAAGGCAAGCATAGTTTCTGTTTCTTCCCAGCCAATACAGGCATCGGTAATACTCTGACCGTAATTTTCTGGGTTATCCTGTCGCCCGGCCATCAGATTACTTTCTACCATTACGCCCATAATGTGCTGTTCACCTGCCTGAATCTGTGCGGCAATATCCTGTGCTACTTCCATTTGCCGGCGGTAATCCTTGCGGCTGTTGGCATGGCTGCAATCGATCATCAGATTAGGAGTAACCTGATTTTTGTTCAGTTCATTTACCGCTGCCTGTACATATTCATGGCTGTAATTAGGTTCTTTACCACCACGCAGAATGATGTGGCAGTCAGGATTACCGCTGGTGCGTACAATGGCCGAATGGCCAGCCTTGGTTACTGAAAGAAAATGATGCGGATGGCTGGAAGCACCAATGGCATCAATAGCAATTTTCAGATTGCCGTCAGTACCATTTTTGAAACCTACCGGACAGCTTAAACCTGAGGCCAGCTCGCGGTGTACCTGACTTTCGGTTGTACGGGCACCGATTGCTCCCCATGAAATTAGGTCGGCAAAATACTGCGGAGTAATCATGTCCAGAAATTCGGTGGCTGCCGGCATCCCCATATTGTTTAATTCCAGCAGCAGTTTACGTGCCAGACGCAAACCATAGTTAATATCATAGGAACCATCAATATGCGGATCGTTAATAAATCCTTTCCAGCCTACCGTAGTACGCGGTTTTTCAAAGTAAACCCGCATAACAATCAATAATTCTTGTGCATATTTTTCACGTAATACATTCAGACGCTTAGCGTATTCAATAGCAGCTGCCGGATCATGGATAGAACACGGACCGATAATCACCAGTAGACGTTTATCCTTGCCATGTACCAGATCCGCAATAGCATGGCGTGTATTGTGTACTACCTCAGAGGCCTGCTCTGTAATGGGCAATTCGTATAAATGAGCAATGGGTGGCAACAGTTCCTTAATTTCTTTAATTCTGACATCATCAATTGGGCGGGATGCTACCTGATTCATAGTAATTCCTGTCTGACTCTATTATTTTAAATTTTTCGTGATTTATCCATCAGGCTATAATGAATATGCTTAAAAAGCAAGGACAAAACTTTGGCAAAGATATATTCTTGCTTAAATTCGGATTTAAATAACATTTAATTATTTTTTATGATGATTTTTTATAAATTCTCGGAATAATATACTAATAATAACCATTATATTGTCTTTACGGAATAGAGCGGATTTTACTGATATAGTTTTGATTTCAGACAAATTTCAGGTACAATCGCCCACCCTGTGGTTCGTAAACCTCCCACATAAAAAAACTAGGAAATCAAATATATGCGTGCGCAAAATAATCTGGGCACGGTGAGCCTGCTGGGTAATCAGCATACGGAATACCGTAGTGATTATGCCCCGGAGCTGCTGGAAGCCTTCGACAATCAACACCCTGATAACGATTATTTCGTTAAATTTATCTGTCCTGAATTCACCAGTCTGTGCCCGAAAACCGGCCAGCCGGACTTTGCTACCATTTATATCAATTATTTACCGCGTTTGCGTATGGTAGAAAGCAAATCATTAAAACTGTATCTGTTCAGTTTCCGCAATCATGGTGATTTTCATGAAGATTGTGTCAATATCATCATGAAAGATCTGATTGCCTTGATGCAGCCTAAATACATTGAGGTATATGGTGAATTTACTCCGCGTGGCGGTATCGCCATCCATCCATATGCCAATTATGGTGAGCCTGATACACGCTATAGCGATATGGCTGCACAGCGCTTACTTCAGTTTCAGGTGAAATAAGTCTTCTTAAAATGACACAAGTATCTCAGACTGCCGGTTTACATCATGCGGGCAGTTTTACTGCCTGGCGCAGTTACCGATACGACTGATAGGAATAAATATGTATGAATTTTCTGATGCGCAACGCTATAAGGCTTTGCGCTGGCTGACGTTTTGGCACATGCTGGTAATCGTAGCCAGTAATTATCTGGTACAGTTCCCTTTTACTTTATTTGGATTACACAATACCTGGGGTGCTTTTACCTTTCCGTTTATTTTTCTTACCACTGATTTAACTGTACGAATTTTTGGTTCAGGTCTGGCGCGCCGAATCATTTTCTGGGTAATGCTGCCATCATTACTGTTTTCTTATGCCATTTCTGTCCTGTTTCAGGACGGGCACTGGATGGGCTGGACGGCATTAAGCCATTTTGATTTATTTGTTGCCCGCATTGCCCTGGCCAGTTTTACAGCCTATGTGGTCGGTCAACTGATGGATATTCTGGTATTTAACCGGCTGCGGCAGTGCCGGCGCTGGTGGCCTGCTCCCAGTGCTTCTGCTGTTTTAGGCAGTGCTGTAGATACATTGCTGTTTTTTGCTGTTGCGTTTTACCATTCGCCGGATGCATTTATGGCCGAGAACTGGTTACAGATTTCCCTGACCGATTATGCGTTCAAAATCAGCGTTGCCGCTCTGTTTTTCCTGCCTACTTATGGCATCGTACTGCGCTATTTATTATACAAACTAACTGCTTTGGCACCACGTACCGTAAACGGGTAAAAAGAATTATCAATCAACATCTGATTACAATTTATTCTTTATCATCAGGCCGCTTAAAAGCGGCCTGATTGACACACCGGCTTCTGTTATAATACGCGCCTATTTTCAAATACATGGCTAAGAGAACATCATGGAAGCGGAGCAGATTAATCAATTAAATAATATTCTGGATGATATGGCATCCCGTAGTCACGATTTACGGAGGTATCTTTGACTACGCTGGCAAAAAAGACCGCCTCGAAGAAGTAATTGGTCTGTCAGAAGATCCTGAGTTGTGGAACGATCCGAAAAAAGCTCAGGAAGTCGGTAAAGAACGCAAAGTGCTGGAGGGCATCGTACTCACACTGGATCATCTGCACAGCGGTATCGAAGATAACCGGATGCTGCTGCAGATGGCTGTGGAGGAAAATGATACAGACGGTTTTGAAGCCGTTCAGGCAGATATTACCGCTTTACAGGATGAACTGGCACAGCTTGAATTCAAACGTATGTTTAATCAGCCTGCCGATGTCAATAACTGCTTCATAGATATTGTTGCCGGTGCCGGCGGTACAGAGGCGGAAGACTGGGCTGGGATGCTGTTGCGCATGTACGTGCGTTATGGTGAACGCAAAGGCTTCAAAGTAGAAATACTTGAAGAAGATGAAGGCGAAATTGCCGGTGTGAATCGTGCTACCATTAAACTAGACGGAGAGTACGCCTACGGATTGCTGCGTACTGAAACTGGTATTCACCGTCTGGTACGGTATTCACCTTTTGATTCAAATAACAAACGGCATACTTCATTTGCATCGGTATTTGTCTATCCTGAAGTCGATGACAGCTTTGAAATTGAAATCAATCCGGCTGATTTGCGTATTGATACCTATCGTGCTTCTGGAGCAGGTGGTCAGCACATTAATAAAACTGACTCAGCTGTACGTATTACCCATGAACCGACCGGTATTGTGGTGCAGTGCCAGAATGACCGTTCTCAGCACCGTAACCGCGAAGAAGCAATGAATATGCTTAAGGCAAAATTGTTTGAGCTGGAAATGCGCCGGCGTAATGAAGAAAAGCAGAATCTGGAAGCCAGTAAAGATGATGTGGGCTGGGGGCATCAGATACGCTCTTATGTATTCGATTCATCGCGCATTAAAGATTTGCGTACCGGCTATGAAGTCGGCAATATCAAGGCAGTTATGGATGGCGACCTTGATGGTTTTATTGAAGCCAGTCTGAAACAGGGTGTTTAAGTAAAAGTCACGCGGCTGTCTGATGCATTCAGACAGCCTTGGTTTTTTAAGGTGTGTAGCAGCATGAATTGTATTGATGTCATTATTCCCTGCTACAACGCAGAAAATACACTGGGACGGGCTGTAGAAAGTGTGCTGGTGCAGCCGGAGCTCGGTTGTCTGTGGCTGGTTGATGACGCTTCCACCGATAATACCGCCACCCTGATCCAACAGTGGCAACAGCATTATCCGCAAAAAATTCGTGCAGAATATCTAGCTTCTAACCGCGGACCTGCGCTAGCGCGTAACTGGGGGGGCATTACTGTCTGTCAGCAGTCACATTGCTTTTCTGGATGCCGATGATGCCTATCAGCCTTATGCCTTACAGGCAGCATGTGCTGTATTTCACTTTCTCCCGAACAGTGGTTTATTGCGCCTGCCGGTAACCGGATACAATATTCCGGAAAAATACTGTAAGCATGAACAGTTTAATCTGGCCTGGCGCACATTTGAAATGATTACCGCTACCAATACTGTTTTTAACCGTGCCTATTTTCTTGCCTGTGGTGGTTTTCCGGCTGACTCGTTGTTTCGGCAGCTGGGCGGGGAAGATGGTGCACTTGGTCTGGCGACAATAGAAAGCTGCATGGTCGCTACCCTTTTTGATAAAGCCGGCATGATCGACATCGGTGTCAATTTTTATGGTCATGACAGTATGTATGTAAACTGCTGGATTCGATGCTGTTCGGACAGATACATTCTGATTGTGATGAGTCTGCGTTGCAGCAAGCCAATGCTGTTACTCAGACTATTGTGCACCGTTTGCATGATTTGCGTCAGATACTGAATTATCCGAAACCGGGAAAGCAGGCACTACAGTTTTTTACTGATGAACCGGTTAATACTGAAACTTTGGATTAACTGAAAATTGTCTTTTGATAACTCTGGAAGTAGAAGAAACATGATAAATCCGTTATATGCCCTGTCTCCGTTGGATGGGCGCTATGCATCGTCTGTGGCTGATTTGCGCCCGATTTTTTCTGAATATGGTCTGATGCATGCTCGTGTACAGGTTGAGCTTGGCTGGCTGAAAGCACTGGCAGCCGAAGCTGGAATTAGTGAAGTTCCGCCATTCAGTCCGGCCACCATTGCAGAAATTGATCGTGTTATTGCTGAATTTTCAATAGCAGATGCGGAAGCAGTTAAAGCCATAGAAGCCACAACTAATCATGATGTGAAAGCTATTGAATACTGGCTGAAACAGCGTTTTGCCAATGTGCCTGAAGTTATGGCAGTCAGTGAATTCATTCATTTTTCCTGTACCAGTGAGGATATCAATAATCTTTCACATGCTCTGATGCTGAAACAGGCACGTGATGAAGTACTGCTGCCTAAGCTTACTGAGCTGATAACCGTATTGCGCAATCTGGCGCATACTCATGCCGCATTGCCTATGATGTGCCGCACCCATGGACAGCCTGCGACTCCCAGTACATTGGGTAAAGAAATCGCCAATGTCGTGGCTCGTCTGCAAAGACAAATGGAATCAGTCCGGCAACAGCAGTTTCTGGGCAAAATCAATGGAGCTGTGGGTAATTACAACGCGCATCTGGTTGCCTATCCCGATATAGACTGGGAAGGACATTGCCGTCGTTTTGTCGAATATAATCTGGGGCTGACCTTTAACCCCTATACTATTCAGATTGAACCACATGATTATATGGCGGAATTTTTCCAGACGATTAGTCGTATAAACACCATTCTGATTGACTTTAACCGTGATATCTGGGGTTATATTTCTATTGGTTATTTCCGGCAGAAAGTTAAAGCCGGAGAAGTTGGTTCTTCTACTATGCCACACAAAGTCAATCCGATTGATTTTGAAAATTCAGAAGGTAATCTGGGTATGGCCAATGCTGTGCTGGTTTTCCTTGCTGAAAAACTGCCAGTATCCCGCTGGCAGCGCGATTTAACTGATAGTACTGTATTGCGTAATATGGGGACAGGCTTCGGTTACACTATATTGGGACTGACAGCGCATTTGCGTGGTCTGAATAAACTGGAAATCAATTCTGCTGCATTTGCCGCAGATCTGGATGCAACATGGGAGCTGCTGGCTGAGCCGATTCAGACAGTAATGCGCCGCTATGGAGTTGCTAATCCGTATGAACAGCTTAAAGAACTTACCCGTGGTAAGCATGGCATTACCCCAGAAAGTCTGCAAGCATTTATTAATCAGCTGGCTATTCCTGACACAGCAAAAGCACAGTTACTGGCGCTTACTCCTGCATTATATGTAGGCAAGGCTCAGGAGCTTGCAGAACGAATCTGAATACAATTATCAACAAAGAGAAAATAGCTATTTTCTTTCTCTTTGTTTGAACATAATTAAATATCAGGTTATATTCGTAATTAATTGATTAGATGAATTCAAAAATTATATGCAAAATAACTAATGTAGCCAGCAGATATTTTAGATAGTGCTGTTCATGTGCAGATAGACTATGGATAGATCAAAAAAAGTAATTTTGTATATTTTTGATAAAATATATAAAATAATATAAATAAAATTTAATCAGTTGAATTATAATTGGCTTGCGTGGCAATTAATTAAATAAAAAGATATATTTTATAAAAGGAAACATCATGAAAAAATTATTAACAGTAACATTTTTATTCAGCACGTTTGCTTTAACCGGTTGTCTGTTTGATGATCACGATCATTATAATGAGACAGTTAGGTATCGTGTAAAATGTACAGACGGGTCTTATCCTGATAGCTCTGGTCGTTGCTCAAATGATTCAGCGGGTAATATCTCTCTTGATATTCAGACAAATTAAGCCTGCTTTATCAAATTAATCAGGTTGTTTATTTTATAACAACCTGATTAATTGTTGGCTTTTTCATTTATCTATGTAAATGGTTAGTTACTGACTAAATTAAACTGTATAACTACCAGTAATAGATTAACATAACAAAAATGACTTATTTTTTATTCAGATTGAAAATTTATTTTATTTTGACAAATAATCAATATTACTAAGCAGTTTATAAAATTTGGTTTTATATGATTGATTATATTAAATAATAATAATATAAAAATATTAATGATATATAGCTGCCAGAAATCTGTTTAAAGCTTTTTGTTATTTTCGGCAGATTTATTTTAACTGTAATAAAATAAATCCATCATTTAACTGATATATTATTTTTAATCTGTCTCAGATTATCAGAATAGGATTATTGATTTGGATAATTTGATAACTCAATCAAGTTATTATCCGGATCACGAATATAAATCGAAGTAATTTTTCCACAAGCTCCGGTACGGGAAGTTGGTTCTAGTTCTAATGGAATATTATGCTGATGTAAAATAGCCATTACTTCATCCAGTGTCTGTTCTACAATAAAGCACAAGTCGGCTGAACCGGGAGTAGGGTGTTGTGCTTTAGGTTCAAATTCATGACCTTGCTGATGTAAATTAATCTTCATCTGACCAAAATGTAAAGCAGTACGATTATCTGCAAATGTGCTCACCTGCATACCAAGTACATCAGCATAAAAGGCACAGGAGGCTTGAATATCTTTAACAGTTAATACCAGATGATCCAGTCTTTTAATCTGCATTATTAACTCCTTACTATCAAATAAAACTGGAATAGCAGTGAATTGATAATTCAGTATAAACCCAGTTCACCTGAGTGTGTCAATAGAGAAAAAATAACACTTACAAAGAATTGTTTAAACATTTAGCATGTAAAAATACAAAATATGCTGATGTTTTTATTAGAAGATTGTTTACTGTTGTAATGGTTGATAGAAATTATTATTCTATTATTAATAAAGTTTGTATTTTCATTTCGCCTGTGTTCGATTAAATACAGATTCCAGAAATAAATTAAAATTGCATGAAATATTTAGTCACACAACATAAATAAAAATGCCAATGCTATTGATACATTGGCACCTGTGAATAAAATCTTTATTCCATACGTAGTTCAGCAGACCTTGCGTGTGCAGTCAGGCCTTCACCATGCGCCAGAATACTGGCAATTTGCCCTAACTGTCGGGCACCCTCAGCAGAAACCTGAATTAGACTACTGCGTTTTTGAAAATCGTATACACCCAGCGGGGAAGCAAAGCGTGCAGTACGGCTGGTAGGTAATACATGATTGGGACCGGCACAATAATCTCCCAGACTTTCACTTGTATATTGCCCCATAAAAATAGCACCGGCATGCCGGATTTTTGGTGCCCATTTTTGCGGATCTGCTACCGAAAGCTCCAGATGCTCAGGTGCCAGATAATTTGCAATATCACAGGCCTCATCCAGATTCTGTGTCTGAATAATAGCTCCGCGATTAGTCAGAGAAGCTCCAATGATATCTTTACGCGGCATCTGTACCAGTAACTCCTCCATCCGGGCTTCCACTTCATGAGCATAGTCTGAATTGGTTGTGATCAGTATAGCCTGTGCAATTTCATCATGCTCAGCCTGACTGAATAAATCCATAGCAACCCATTTGGCCGGAGTAGTGCCGTCTGCAATCACCAGAATTTCACTGGGACCGGCAACCATATCAATACCGACTACACCAAATACCCGCCTTTTGGCTGCTGCAACATAAGCATTGCCGGGCCCGGTAATTTTATCAACCTGAGCAATACTTTGTGTTCCATAAGCTAAAGCTGCTATAGCCTGTGCACCACCAATAGTAAAGACTTGAGTTACTCCGGCTACATAAGCTGCTGCCAGAACAATATCATTTCTCTCTCCGTAAGGCATTGGTACAACCATGACAATTTCAGCGACACCGGCTACATGAGCCGGTATAGCATTCATCATCACTGAGCTTGGATAAGCAGCTTTACCACCGGGTACATAAATACCAACTCGATCCAGAGCGGTGATTTGTTGTCCTAGTAAGGTGCCATTTTCATCTTCATATTGCCATGACTGTTGCTTTTGATGCTGATGATAACTTTCAATCCGTTTGGCAGCTGTTTGTAAAGCTTTTTGCACATCTGCCGGCAGACGGGCAAATGCTGCGGCCAGATCTGTCTGATTTAATGTCAGATCAGCCATAGACTGAGCCTGTGTGTGATCAAAACGATTGGTATATTCGATTACGGCTGCATCACCCCGTTGCTGTACATCAGCACAGATAGCAGCTACTGCAGCATCCACTTGCGGATCCTGCGCAGTTTCAAATGCCTGTAGAGCAGTTAGCCTGGCTTTAAAGTCAGCATCCTGGGTAGAAATATATTTCATGCCTATGTATTACAGGCAGCCTGAGCTGCCTGATCCTGATATGATTAATTAAAAGTTATTGCCGAAATTATCGTCATCCTCATCGATAACCGGTGTTTTTGATTTTGCTGCCAGTTCATGAGCCGGAATGGTATTGCCATCCACTTCAACATCATAAGGTTTTACTACCCGCACCCGTAAGCCACGTCCGGCTTTGCGGCTGTCAACCCATTCACTGCTGATCGCTGAAATAGCATTATTGGCATTATCAAAGCCATAGTCCTTGGCATTAAAGCCACCATCACTGGTTACCAGTTCGCGGGCAACTGAGCTGACAGTAGCCCAACCTTCAATATCACAGGTTCTTTCAATGGCCTTCTGTACCATCGGTACTAGACGGTTCCAATGGTGCTGGCTGGATATTTCATTGGAAGAACGACCAGATTTGGCCGAGCGGTTATTAAATCCGGATTTGGCTGGGCGACCACGGCCACGGTTATTTTCAGCAGGAGTTACTGCGGCTTCAAATACTGCTTTACGCGGACGACCACGACCACGCTTAGTCTGATTTTCCCGGTTTTTATCATAACTGGTGAATTCCGGAACCTGTGTTTCAATTTGTACCAGTACTGGTTCTGCCTGTTTTTCTTCCGGTTCAATGGTTACACTTACCTTTTCTGCCGGCATAGCTGTGCCGGCGGCGGGAATGGTAATAACCAGTGGCGCATCATTATTCTGCTGGAAAGCTGTCTGCTCATTATTTGATATATAAGGCTTGCTTTCTGTTTTGGGCGTAAGATTATTATTGCGTTTTTTCAGACGCAGCCATAAATGATTACCATGCATCTGAGTTTCAAAAATATCAATAGCACTAATCAAATAAGAAAGCTTAGTGTAGCCGTAATTACGTGCATCAAAATCAGAATTAACTTTATTGATATACTGACCGACAACACCTAATGATGTCCAGCCATCATCATCTGCATGCTCTTTCACAGCATTGCGGAACAGATTTATTAATGCTGTATCCTGTTTTAGTTCTGCCGGTGTTTTGCGTTTATTGCGGAAAATCGGTGTCTGGGTTTTATCTTCTCCGATTTCTACAGTGGTATGACTAAGTAAATTTTCAGTATAAATAAATTTGTCACATGCTTTACGGAAAGATTCAGGCGTTTTTTTCTGTCCGAAACCATAAACAGTTAGACCATTCTCACGGATACGCGAAGCCAGACGGGTAAAATCGCTATCACTGGATACAATACAGAAGCCGTCAAAAGTATTGCTGTATAATAAGTCCATGGCATCAATTACCATGGCCATATCAGTAGCATTTTTTCCTTTGGTATAGGCAAATTGCTGTACGGGAGTAATTGCATGCGGTAGTAGTGCATCTTTCCATTTCGATAGACCGCTGCTCCAGTCGCCGTAAATGCGTTTAACACTGGCAATACCGTATTTGGCAATTTCCTCCAGTAAGGATTCAACAATACTGGCCGAAGCGTTATCAGCATCAATAAGTACTGCCAGTTTGGCCGAATTTTCCGTAGTCATTTATAGAATTCCTGTTAATTGAAAAAAAATTTAAATTTCATGATTTTTAGCATTAGTAAAAACATCAATAATTGGTTGTATTGCAGCATATTTCAGCTTTAAGGCCGCCTTATTTACGACCAGCCGGCTGGAAATATCCACAACATGTTCTACTGCCTGCAGGTTGTTTGCCTTTAATGTATTTCCGGTTGAAACCAGATCAACGATCGCATCGGCCAGACCTACCAATGGTGCCAGTTCCATTGAACCGTACAATTTAATTAAATCAATGTGTACTCCCTTACCGGCAAAGTGCTCAGCAGCAATATTAGGATATTTACTGGCTACACGTAAGCGGCAGCCGGGCTGCGAAGCTGCTGCATAATCAAACCCGTTGCGCACGGCTACCATCATTTTGCATCGTGCAATATTCAAGTCCAGTGGCTGATATAACCCATCGCCATCATGTTCAATTAAAACATCTTTTCCAGCAATTCCAAAATCAGCAGCTCCGTATTGCACATATGTGGGTACATCTGTTGCGCGAACAATGATCAATCGGATATTGTCGTGATTAGTATTAATAATCAGTTTGCGTGACTGTTCCGGATCTTCGATAGCATTAATTCCTGCTGCTGCAAGTAAAGGCAGTGTTTCTTCATAAATACGACCTTTGGATAACGCTATAGTTAATTGTGAAGTCATTTTTGTCAGTATAGTATACATAAAAGCAAACTTATTAAGCTATAAATTATTTTTGCAGAAAAATAAGTTTGCAGAAATTATAAAAATAATAATTAAATAATTTTAATCCAGTAATTGTTTTATGTCATGAGCCAATTGTGTCGCTGTCTGGCTATGTGGCTCGTAAACCACAGTAAATCCCTGTTTGTCAATTAAATATGTACCTGTACTATGATCCAGTAAATATTCATCAGGATTATTACCTGCTACTTTATGTACAGCAATTTTATACTGATTGAGAACGTCATTAAGCTCTTTTTGGTGCTGGTTGTCTGCAGTCAGACCAATGAAATCAGGGTTAAATGCTGGTGCATAAGTCTCCATAACCTGTGGTGTATCCCGTTGAGGATCAACTGTAATGAATAATATCTGTACTTGCTTTCCCTGCTGACCCAGCTGATTTATTGCATCCGCATAAGCAAGCAGATTGGTTGGACAAACATCAGGGCAATGAGTATAACCGAATACCAGTGCAACTACCTTGCCCTGATAATCACGCAAATGTACGGTTTTACCATTTGCACTGAGTAAAGAAAAATCTTTGCCGCCGAGACCGGCATCGCGGACATCGCTACCCTCGAAATTGTATTGGCGCTGCGACCGGACTGAATCAGCATTTGCAGGCTGCGTACTGGTTGGAGCTGACTGAGGCTGGCAAGCGCCTAATACGGTCGCATATGTTGTTACAGCTAAAAGTATTTGTATTTTACGCATAGACTTAATAATAATACAAAATCGGACTTTAGATAAATATTTATAAATCTGAATTTTTTTAGATTTAAATGAATAGGCAATATATATAAAATCCAAAATTACAATCAATATTCTAATTCAAAAAATAAAAAATATTTTTACCATAAAAAAATTCTTTACAGCCATGGAAAATCCGTTATAATGCGTCTTCTTCGCTAGCCCAGGTGGCGAAATTGGTAGACGCAGGGGACTCAAAATCCCCCGCCGCAAGGTGTGACGGTTCGAGTCCGTCCCTGGGCACCAGATTTTGAAAACCGCTGATAACAGCGGTTTTTTTTATTCTGTTTATGCCAACTCCTTAAACATTTCCCAGTACATATATTGTATAGAGGCATAGGCAAAAATTTGCGAAAATTTAATAACTTATCCGGCATTGTTTAACATATACCCCCCCCCCTTTGTTTTAGTTGGTATTTATCTTTTACCGGTAGTTGTATGACACTCTGTATAAGATCCGGATCAATATCCGGTACTAATTATTGAAATTGATTTCTAAAATGATTATTAAGCAGGCTGACAGTAAAGTAAAAGATTTAGAAATACTATGCCGGCTATTACAATGGCCTGATTTATTACCGCAGAAGCGACAAAATATTGAACAGCATCTTCGGTCAATCCGTTCGGGTATTAAAGGTGAGGCTGAGTCTGCATATCAGCTACAGTTTCATTTTGGAAATCATCCTGATTGGGTAATTATTCATGATTTTAGATTAAAATATCAGGGAAAAGTAGCACAAATCGACCATTTACTGATTAACCGCTATTTGCAAATATTTGTATGTGAAAGTAAAAGAGTAACTGGTGGTCTGATTATCAATGAGCAGGGTGAATTTTCACGCAGGTATGAAGGCAATGAGCAGGGAATGCCATCTCCAGTAGAACAAAACCGTCGTCATATCAGTTTGTTGAATAGTTTGTTGCATTCAGAGCTGATTCAGTTACCAGCCCGTTTTGGTTGGAAACTACGGCCGTCTCTATACAGCCTGATACTGATTTCTAATGATACTTATATCAGGCGACCAAAAAATTCTGTTTCTGGTTTAAGCAGCGTGATAAAAAATGAGCAACTGCAAACAAAAGTTCAGCAGTTAAGCAAACATTCACGCATATTCGGCATTATCCGCAAGGTATCAAGTATCAGCATACAAACATTTGCACGGCAGCTGGTGCAGTTGCACCGGCCTGCACGATATGATTGGCCTAGTTATTTTGGTTTGAATAAACCAGTCAGTCAACTAACTGATTCTGTTATTGTCACGCAGACACAAGTGCAAACTGAAAATCTAAGTACAAAAACTCATTACTTTTGTTCAGGCTGTCATAAAAGTATTACTGGTAGTGTAGTTTATTATTGTCATAATCATAAAAATATATTCGGAGGTAAAACATATTGCTATCAATGTCAGCAAAAATTTAACAACAATAACTAGTTATGATTTTGATATTTTCATTCTGAGTTTTGTAAATCATCGGATATTGCTTCAAATATATTATAAGAAATTAATATTCTGGTTTAACAAAACATTATTTTACTCAGAATACTACTAGAAAAATTTTTTATAACCACTATATTATAAATATACATTTTAGTAAGTTAATTAATTTTTAAATAATATGTAAAAGTACTATTCCATAAGTATTTATTCATGGATTATGCAATTATCGTATTATCGCCAAATAAACTTTGCTAATTGAATTATTAAAAAATCATTGAAAATAAATAGGAATCCACACATGAATATTACTGACATTTCCAGACAGCGCTATACCACTAAACATTACGATAAAACTAAAAAAATTCCGGCAGAGCAGTTAGCGCAACTGTTTGAAGTTATCAGAAACAGCCCTTCATCAGTAAATTCACAGCCATGGCATTTTTTTGTAGTGGATAATGATGAGGCTCGTGCAAGAATAATGCCGGCAATTGTAGAAATGAATCATCCGCGGGTAGCTGACTCATCACATACCTTAATATTCTGTGTTAAAACCCCCTTAGATGAGCAGCATTTACAAAATGTACTGGCTCAGGAGGAAAAGGATGGCCGTTTCGAAGAGAATGAATTTAAGGAAATGACGGATAAAGGCCGCCGTTTTTTTGTTAATAAAAATAGTGTAACACCTCATAGTCAGCTTGAGTGGGAATGCAGACAATTATATATTGTACTGGGGCAGTTATTATTTGCCGCCGCTACTATTGGTATCGATTCAACAGCAATTGAAGGCTTTGATGATCAGAAAATGGATGAAATTCTTGGTCTGCAACAAGAGGGACTGAAGAGTGTACTGGTAGTCAGTCTTGGCTATCGTGCCGCTAATGACAGTAATGCCACCCGGCCAAAATCACGTTTACCTGAAGAGCAGATATTTACCCGTTTGTAATCATTTTTACTGGTTTATTATTCTTGTATGGCAAAACATTAAATATAATTGCAATTTGTATTTATTGTTTTGTCTTATGACTAACTATGCTTATGTATTTAAATAAGTATCTGTCTGCTTATTATAAAGGTTGCATGGAAGTTGATTATTTAACCTTATAATTAAATTGCATTTACTCAATGAAAGCCAGCCTTGTCAATGTTGGCGATAATGAAGTGCAAAGTCTTGTTGGAGCAAATCATAATGATAGTAGGAAACACGTTGGATAATGTTGCATCTAAAATCGAAGTAAAACCATACTCTCCACTCCATGCCAATGAAATATGCGATTTGTTTCATTCGACTATTCATGCTATTGATACCGATATTTATAGCAAAGCAAAGCAGAGCAAGAAGCATGGTGCCCAACACCACCAGATTATCAGATGTGGTTAAAACGTTTAGATAACACTCAGCCTTGGATGGCTATCTTTGGCTCACGCCTTGCGGGGTTTATTGAACTTAAAGATGATGGTTACATAGACTGTTTTTACGTGCATCCTGACTTTCAAAAACGTGGCGTAGCTAGAAAACTCTATGACCATGTGTTTGACTTAGCCCACCAGAAAAATTTTTCACAATTAAGTGTAGATGCTTCAAAAGTGGCCATGCCAATTTTCCAAAAATGGGGTTTTATAATAAAGCGGGCTAACAAAATATACAGAAAAAATCAGGTACTGATAAATTACCATATGTATAAAACACTTTGATTTTTATTGCGGCCTTTGTACGGTAAAGCTTCATTCAAACTAAATTCCTAACCACACTTTTTTGAGGCATTTGGGCTTATATTCAGACCTAATAAGTGACTATTTATCGCCATTTCCCTGTTTTAAACGCAACTTTCCTGCTGTACAGATAACCCTCGTTTGATATCAAAGTTCAATAAGCTGCCTGAAAGATGAGCTTAAATTAATTCAGTCAATGGAGTTTCAAATTAAACCGTATTTATGAAACCAAAGAATAAGTAGAAAACTTTATGAAGATAGCAGAATAGGAATAAATAGATCTGTAAAGTTGCCGAGGGCTAAATGAATAAGGATACAGCAATCCTTATTCTGGCTGTTACTGTATTCGGATAAAATATTTTTGTGTTTATCTTCTTAAAAAATAAATAAAAATAAATTTTTTAACAAAGTTTAGAATATTTTCTTTCTTAATGTATTTTATACAATAGTTAGTTACAACTTTTTCATTACATCTGATAAATTTTTTACCCATAAAAGTATAGATTCATAAATTTTGAAATTATTCCATTATCTTCTAATTCCGGAAAATTGACTGCTTTGTTATTTTAGTACCGTTTATGTAATATTTTCTCTTCATTTTAAATATCAGTATAAGGAATAGCTGAATATAATTATTCAATGCATTGGCACAGCCGATGCTGGCAGATGGCTATGCATCATTTTTTATTAATGTAGTTTTGAAAGGTTTACTGCACTTAATATTTATCTTCTTTGAATTGTGATAATACTGCTAATACTTAAATACAGTTAGCATATACGGCTGCTTAAGGATAAAAATTACCATTAAAATAAGCAAAATTACTTATCTTGAAAAATTAAATCTGACCAATATCATGAATCCTTAAAATTAACTTTTTTTCAAAAATTTTTATTGAGGTATAACAATTGTGTATCAAATTGGCTGTACTACAATCTGAACTTAAGGTTTTTGTATTTAAATTTATTATTTTATTCATACCGGTACTTTTGAATGCTAAATCAATTTCAATTAAATACTAATGCAAATAAATTATTTATTAAACATTTTATTTAAAATGTTTAATACCTTGTTCACAGACAAAAGAGGATATGCTTATATCATGTTTTTCGGTTTGAATTTCATCTAGCTGCTGACAGGCAAAGCCAACTCCTATTAATTTTGGCTGCCAGTGATGTAAAGCCGAAAGCGTTGCATCATAATAACCCCCGCCCTGTCCCAGACGATTACCCCTTTGATCAATTCCCAGCAACGGTACAATCAGAGTATGTAAATACCGTGCCCGAATGCGCTGACCGGTAAATTGGGGAATTAAACCACGTTTATACTTCAATCCGTACTGAGTCAGATAGCGGGTTGTGGTTTGTTTCCGGGGCAGGTGCGGACAGGGGGTGAACCATAATTCTCGTTGTCTGGCTGCAATATAAGGCAAATAAACCGTAGCCCCGCGTTTTTGAGCAGTAGTAATCAACGACCACAGTGATAATTCACTGCCTACTGCCCAGTATACGGCAATCCGTTTTTGACGCCGGATCAGCGGATAGAGCAGGCGGTTAATCCGATTAGTGGCCGGCTGACGCTGTTCAGGCTTTAACTGCTTACGCTGGTTGCGCAAATAACCACGCAGTTGTCTTTTATCTGTATGTATCTGCATAGTTTAGCTTACTGCTATCCGGTCAGAATATTGCAACGGCGCATACTTGCCGTAACTGCTTTTTTTCTGTATCATCTGAATGTTTTACCTCGGTAAAAATCACTAACGCTCGCACTGTACGCGAAAGGGTGCTCTGTTACAGAGTTCTATGCGTGGCAGTGTCAGGCTTTAACCCTTTTAAGGATAGGTATTATGTCACAAATTACTATGCGCCAGATGCTGGAAGCAGGCGTACACTTTGGTCATCAAACACGTTACTGGAACCCGAAAATGGCTGAGTACATTTTTGGTGCACGTAACAAAATTCATATCATCAATCTGGAAAAAACCCTGCCGTTGTTTGTAGAAGCGCAGGATGTAGTACGCCGTCTGGCTGCCAATAAAGGAACTGTACTGTTCGTAGGTACTAAACGGCAGGCACGTGATATCGTTAAGGAAGAAGCTACCCGCGCCGGTGCTCCTTACGTTGATCATCGCTGGCTGGGCGGTATGCTGACCAATTACAAAACTGTAAAACAGTCTATTAAACGTCTGGAAGAAAAAACTGCTGCTTTGGAAAATGCTACTGAAGCCGGTTACAGTAAAAAAGAAGTGCTGGAAATGCAGCGCGAAGTCGCTAAGCTGGAACGTTCTCTGGGTGGTATCAAAGATATGAAAGGCTTGCCGGATGCAATTTTCGTTATCGATACCGGCTATCAGAAAGGTACTCTGGTAGAAGCTGCTAAACTGGGTATTCCGGTTATTGCTGTGGTTGATACCAATAACAGCCCTGATGATGTTAAATATGTGATTCCGGGTAATGATGACTCAGCTAAGGCAATTCGTCTGTATTGCCGTGGTATTGCTGATGCTATTCTGGAAGGTAAAGCTCAGTCTTTACAGGAAGTAGTTCAGGCTGCTCAGGCTGCCGAAGAGAAACAGGCTGCAGCTGCTGCTGAATAATCAGTTATCTCACATCTTTGCAAAAGAAGGGGACATTAGTGCCCCTTTTTTTAAAATAATTTTTCAGCCTGATATTCGCCAGGTTGAGCATAATCAAGTTTAAGGAGTAAAACATGGCTGCAATTACTGCAAAAATGGTAGGTGATTTGCGTGCTGCTACCGGTTTGGGCATGATGGAATGCAAAAAAGCTTTGGTAGAAGCCGAAGGTAATATGGAAAAAGCCGAAGAAATTTTGCGCATTAAATCCGGAGCTAAAGCAGGTAAGCTGGCCGGCCGTACTGCCGCAGAAGGTGTGGTTGCTGAATATGTGGATGGTAAAATAGGTGCCGTTGCCGAAATTAACTGTGAAACAGACTTCGTAGCCAAAGATGCCAGCTTTATGGCATTTGCTCAGGCAGTGGCTAAAGCAGTTGCCGTACATAATCCGGCTAGTCTTGAAGCCCTGGCAGAAGCCAAAACCGATGATGGCGTAACTATTGAAGAAGCTCGTAAAGCTGTTATTGCTAAATTAGGTGAAAACATCACTGTTCGGCGGTTTGAACGGATTGAAACTGATAATAGTCTGGTAACCTATATGCACGGTACCAAAATCGGGGTACTGGTTGAGCACAAAGGTGGCGATACACAGGCTATCCGTCAGGTAGCCATGCATATTGCTGCATCCAGACCTCAATGCGTTTCAGCTGCTGAAGTGAATCCGGAAATTGTGGCAAAAGAACGCCACATTTATGAAGAGCAGGCTGCAGCTTCCGGTAAACCGGCAAATATCGTTGAAAAAATGGTTGAAGGCCGGATACAGAAATTCCTGGCTGAAGTAACTCTGCTGGGTCAGCAGTTTGTTATTAATCCTGACCAGACCGTGGAAAAATTCCTGAAAGAACAAAATGCTGAAGTAAACCGTTTTGTTGCTTTCCATGTTGGTGAAGGTATTGAGAAAAAAGAAGTGGATTATGCGGCTGAAGTAGCTGCTGCTTCTAAAGTATAAGGCTGTTTATGCCACGGGCACTCTGGATTCAGGCTCCTGAATCAGGGTGCTTTTTTTTGAGTTATCTGTTTAATTAGGTTGAGATAGCTGAAATAAAAGTTCCCTTTTTTTATTTTGAAAAATTTATTGATCGCTGTTAAACATCTAATGGCAAACTGATAGAAAGAATGATCATGACTAAACCAGCAAAATACAAACGTGTATTATTAAAATTATCCGGTGAGTCCTTAATGGGGCCAGATGCTTTTGGTATCAACCGCGATACCATTATGCAAATTACTGCGCAGGTTAAAGAAGTGGTCGATATGGGTGTAGAGGTGGCTATTGTCATTGGAGGCGGTAACATCTTTCGCGGAATGGCTCAATCAGCTAAAGGTATGGAGCGTGCTACTGCTGATTATATGGGCATGATGGCTACAGTGATGAATGCACTGGCTTTGAAAGAAGCATTTGAAAGTCAGCAGGTTAAAGCCAGGGTTCAGTCAGCACTGAGTATGCAGCAGGTAGCAGAAACTTATGCCCGCCCAAAAGCCATTCAGTATCTGGAAGAAGGAAAAGTGGTGATTTTTGCAGCAGGAACCGGCAACCCATTTTTTACTACAGACACAGCAGCAAGTCTGCGTGGTGTAGAAATGAATTGTGATATTATGTTAAAAGCAACCAATGTGGACGGAGTTTATACTGCAGATCCTAAAACCAACCCTGAAGCTAAACGCTATCAGCAAATTACATTTGACAATGCGATTAGTCAGAACCTGAAAGTGATGGATGCTACAGCATTTGCTTTATGTCGTGAACAGAAACTGAATATTGTAGTATTCGGTATCTTCAAACAGGGAGCACTAAAACGGGTTATCTGTGGTGAGGACGAAGGTACATTAGTCCATGTATAACATTAGACTGCTTAACTAAACTTGTGGTGACGCGTATAACTGCGTTAGTATGCGCGTTTGCCATTTTCTGACAGCAAAAATTTGAGAAAATTGAAATAAATGCTGTCAGGTCAGACAGGAATATTCATGATTAACGAAATTCAACGTACTGCTGAAACCAAAATGCAGAAATCACTGGATGTATTGCGCGATAATCTGTCTAAAGTTCGTACAGGACGCGCTCATACCGGTTTACTTGATCAGGTTGAGGTGGAATATTACGGAAGCATGGTATCTGTTAGTCAGGTTGCCAGTGTAACCTTGCTGGATGCACGTACTATCGGGGTAAAGCCCTATGAAAGTAAAATGGCTGCCGTTATTGAAAAGGCTATTCGTAACTCAAATCTTGGCCTGAATCCGGCTGCAATGGGCGATCTGATTCGGGTACCCATGCCAATGCTTACCGAAGAGCGGCGCAAAGATCTAATTAAAGTAGTCCGCGGCGAAGCAGAAGATGGTCGGGTAGTCGTGCGTAATATACGTCGTGATGCCAATAATGACCTCAAACGTCTACATAAAGACAAAGAAATCAGTGAAGACGAAGTACGTCGTGGTGAAGAAGGTGTTCAGAAGCTTACTGATAAATACATTGCTGAAATTGATAAGATGCTGGCAACCAAAGAAGCCGATCTAATGGCAATCTGAACTATATAATTGCAGTAAAGGATGTATTTTGACTACCAGTAGTACTCAGAGTGTACCTGAACATACCGAAATTCCCCGGCATATTGCCGTCATTATGGACGGTAATGGACGCTGGGCTAAAAAACGCCTGATGCCTCGTATTATGGGGCATAAAAAAGGGCTGGAAATGCTGGAAGAAATGACAGCAAATTGCGCACGTATGGGCGTAGAATATCTGACAGTCTTCGCTTTTTCTACAGAAAACTGGCGCCGTCCGATGGACGAGGTTAATTTTCTGATGGGGCTGTTTTTGCAGTCATTGCAAAAACGGGTACAAAAATTGCACAAAAATAATCTGCGTCTGCGTGTCATTGGTGATCGCAGCCGTTTTGCGGCAGAAATAGTACGCGGGATTGAAGAAGCGGAAGCATTAACAGCGGAAAATACAGGGCTGACCCTGACTATAGCTGCTGATTATGGTGGTCGCTGGGATATTTTGCAGGCGGTTAATCAGGCTATTCAGGCTGGAGCCACTAAGCTGACTGAAACCAGCATTCTGCCATATCTGTCACTTGGTTATGCTCCTGAACCGGATTTATTTATCCGTACAGGCGGCGAAACCCGTATCAGTAATTTTCTTTTATGGCAACTGGCTTATACCGAGCTCTATTTTACACCGGTTCTATGGCCGGATTTTGATGAATCTCAGCTGGCTAATGCTGTACGTTCCTATCAGGAGCGGGAGAGACGGTTTGGCAGAACCTCAGAGCAGTTGCCACTTACCCAACAGCGACCCTGATTTCATTTATGCTCAAACAACGTATTCTTACAGCTCTGGTTTTACTGCCCCTAATGATAGGTATGTTGTTTGGGGCTGGCAACAATTTATGGGCTGCATTTAGCGGTCTGATTTCCTTACTGGCTTTATGGGAATATGCCCGTATTGCTCATTTCACTACCATACAGAATGCACTCTATCTGCTAGTCAGTGCGGCAGGCGGAGGGTGGTTTTATTTTTATAATCAGCAAACAGCATTACCACTTTGGGCACAGATAATAATTTTGCTGTTCTGGCTGATTATCGTACCAGTCTGGTTAAAATTTAAATGGAAAATCAAGGCTAATCTGCTTGGTGTCATGATTGGCTGGTTATTAATGGTGCCTTTCTGGCAGGCATTAATTTACCTGCGTCCGGATTCTCAGGCAGCCGATACCCTGTTATCTATTATGGTATTAGTGTGGATTGCCGATATTGCTGCCTATTTTGTCGGAAGAGCTGTGGGTAAACACAAACTGGCTCCGATCATCAGTCCTAATAAAAGCTGGGAAGGAGCTATTGGTGCGGTTATTTGTGTTGCTATCTATACAACAGTTCTGCAACAACAAGGCTGGTTACCGGTTATTCTGCCTCGGTGGCAAACCCTTTGTCTGGCTTTTATTCTGACTGCAGTGAGTATCTGTGGTGATTTGCTGGAGAGCTGGTTAAAGCGTGCCGGTGGTGTCAAAGACAGTAGTCAGCTTTTACCCGGTCATGGCGGGGTATTCGATCGGGTAGATTCCTTAATTGCAGTACTGAGTGTTTATGCCGCCTTAATGGCGTGTTTTGGTGTAAAGTGATTTTGTGATGAGTGGTTATAATCCTGTATCTGTAACTATTCTGGGAGCAACTGGCAGTATTGGTCAGAGTACTCTGGATGTTATTGGCCGCCATCCTGAACGGTTTTCTGTTTTTGCGTTAACTGCCCACCAGAAAATTGATCGTCTGGCAGAGCTGTGTATCCGTTTTCGTCCAGTTTACGCTGTGGTTGCTACCGCTACGCAGGCGGATGTTCTGCGAGCACAATTACAGACTGCTGCTGTTACTACAGAAGTTTTATTTGGAGAGCAGGCTCTGTGCGATGTTGCGCGGGATAGTGGAACTGATGCTGTCATGGCTGCTATTGTCGGTGCCGCCGGTTTAAGACCGACGTTAGCAGCAGCGAAAGCTGGTAAGACTATTTATCTGGCAAATAAAGAAACGCTGGTAGTCGCCGGTGCACTATTTATGCAGACTGTCCGGCAGTACGGTGCACGGCTGTTACCTGTAGATAGTGAGCATAATGCCATTTTTCAGGCATTACCTGATGATTATCAGGGAGATTTGGAACATGCTGGCGTAGCTTCGCTGGTTTTAACTGCATCAGGCGGCCCTTTTCTGCATACCGCACTGGCAGATTTTGCTGCTATTACTCCGGAGGCCGCAATACGTCATCCAAACTGGCATATGGGCCGCAAAATTTCGGTTGATTCAGCCAGTATGATGAATAAAGGGCTGGAGTTAATTGAGGCGCACTGGTTATTTAATGCTGCTGCTGAACAGCTGGAAGTGATTATTCATCCGCAAAGCGTAATACACAGCATGGTTCGTTACCGGGATGGTTCTGTACTGGCTCAAATGGGTAAACCGGATATGCGTATTCCGATTGCACATTGTCTGGGATTACCTGACAGAATTGACTCAGGGGTTGAACAGCTGGATTTTACTGCTTTAAGCGGTTTGCACTTTTTAGCACCGGATTTTGTACGTTTTCCATGCCTGAAACTGGCTTATGATGTATTACACAGCAATCATCCCGCCAGTTCATGTGTGCTGAATGCAGCCAATGAAGTTGCTGTAGCTGCTTTTCTGGACAAACGTATTCGCTTTATTGATCTGGCTGCAGTAGTAGATAGCTGTCTGCAATATTTTAGCGGACAATCAGCCTCTTCTATAGAAGAACTGTTGCAGATGGATATGCAGGTGCGTAGTGTTGCAAATTCATGGATAGCTGACCGCGCTGCCGGTTGAGAACAGGATAGACCATGTTATTAACCATATTTGCTTTTATTGTAGCCATTTTACTGCTGGTAAGTTTGCATGAATTAGGCCATCTGATTGTGGCCCGCTGGTGCGGGGTTAAAGTACTGCGTTTTAGTATTGGTTTTGGTAAACCATTTTTTTGCGTGAAACGCGGCAATATTGAATGGTGTCTGGCACCCATTCCTCTCGGTGGTTATGTCAAAATGGTAGATACCCGTGAGGGTGATGTCAGTGAAGCTGATTTACCTTATGCATTTGATCAGCAGCATCCTCTTAAGCGTATTGCAATCGTTGTTGCCGGTCCGCTGACCAATCTGATATTAGCTGTACTGCTGTATGCAGCAAGCTTCAGTCTGGGTGGAATTACTCAAATTCGTCCCTGGGTAGGTATGGTTGAGCCTGCCACCGTCGCAGCTGATGCTGGTTTTCAGCCCGGAGACCGTATCGTTAGTGTTAACGGACAGGCTGTTACTGACTGGACAGATGCCCAGGCTAAAATCATGCTTAATCTGGATGGCGGCAAAGTACAGGTTGATGTTATCAATTCAGCCGGACAACCGCAGCAGCGGCAACTGAATGTTGCCGGTACTGATGCCGCTGCTAACGTTGCCAAAACCGGTTATCTGGGTATTGCACCTTTCAAAGTTGTTAATCAGATAGGTATGGTTATACCGGATAGTGTCGCAGCTAAAGCCGGTCTGCATACCGGGGATATCTTATTAGCTATTAACGGACGCAAACTTACTGGCTGGCAGGACTGGGTAGACAGTATCCGGGCCAGTGCCGGTGCAAAACTTGACATTAGTTATCAGCGAAACGGACAGATTCAGCAAACCAGTCTGCGACCGGATTCAGTACTCGAAAACGGGACAATAATTGGTCAGGTTGGAGTAGGTGCCATGCGTGATCAAACATGGGATGCCCGGATTCGTCAGCATTATCAGCCCGGTTTTTTTGAATCTGTACGACTGGCTATGCAACGTACGTGGGATTACATTACACTTACACTTTCTATGTTTGCAAAATTACTCACTGGTCAGGCATCTTTGCATTATCTTTCCGGTCCGCTGACTATTGCTGATGTGGCTGGCAAAACTGCCGCTATGGGCTGGCAAAGTTACACAGAATTTCTGGCACTGGTCAGCGTTAGTCTTGGCGTACTCAATTTATTACCTGTTCCCGTGCTAGACGGTGGGCATTTACTGTATTATGCCATTGAATGGATTCGTGGCAGACCCCTAAGTTTACGTATACAGGAAATGGGGTTACGTTTTGGTATTGCTGCCATGTTAATGTTAATGCTGGTGGCTTTCTTCAATGATATTACCCGCTTGTTTGGATGAATGATGAAATTAAAGCAGATTACTGTCAGTTTAATGGCTCTGGGCTTATCTTCACTGGTTTTTGCTGTCGAACCGTTTACCATAAAAGACATTCGGGTAGAGGGTTTACAGCGTACAGCCCCCACCACGGTTTTTAGTTATATTCCGGTGAAAATTGGTGATATTTTTACGGATGCGGAGGGTGAAGAGATTATCAAAAAACTGTATGCAACGGGTTTTTTTGATGATATTCGGGTTGAAACCATGGGTAACCAGGTATTGTTAACTGTAGTTGAACGGCCAATTATCAGTAGTTTTGATGTTACCGGTGGTAAATCAATTAATAATAATGACATTAAGAAAAACCTGAGTGGTTTTGGTTTAGGGCAGTCACGTGTATTTAATCCCGCTACATTAGAGCAGGCAATACAAGGCTTGCAGGATGCTTATCGTCAGCGTGGTAAAAATGCGGTAAAAATCACACCCAAAGTTACCCGGTTAGAACGTAACCGTGTTGCAGTTGAACTGAAAATAGATGAAGGTCCGACTACAACCATCAAATCAATTGATTTCAGTGGTAATAAACAGTTTTCAACACGTACTCTGCGTAATCAGATGGCATTAAGCCAGAAGAACTGGAAAAGCTGGTTAACCAGAGATGATCGGTATTCAGATACTCAGTTACAACAGGATCTGGATAAAATCAACAATTTTTATCAGGATCACGGATATCTGAATTTTCGCATTTCCGGTGTTAAAGTAGATAGCAATGAAGCTAAAACTGCCCAGATGATTAATATCACGGTAGACGAAGGCGCACGCTATCGCTGGGGTAAAGTAACTGTTGGCGGTGATACCCGGGAGATACCTGTAGAAGAGTTGCAGCAACTGGTTAAAATCAAACAGGGAAGATGGTATAACCGCTCGCAGATAATTAATATTATTAGAGCAATACAGGACAAAATGGGTAGCTCTGGTTATGCTTTCTGTCAGGTGGATGTCCGCCCCGTACCTGATGAAAATACTCATGTTGTCGATTTTGTATTGAATGTTGTTCCGGATCGTAAAGTTTATGTTAACCAGATTAATATTACAGGTAACAATAAAACCCGTGATGAAGTATTGCGGCGTGAGTTACGGCAAATGGAGCGCGCACCGTATGATGTATCGAAAATTAATCGTTCTAAAGAACGCATTCAGCAGTTAGGCTATTTCGATAATGCTCAGGTAGATGTGAAACCGGTAGCAGGTACACCCGATCAGGTCGATCTGGATATGAGTGTCAGAGAGCGATCAACCGGTTCTATAAATGTTGGTGCCGGCTGGGCACAGGATGATGGTTTGCTACTGTCTGCAGGCATTGCTCAGGATAATTTGTTTGGTACCGGTAAATCAGCCAGTCTGCAATTATCCCGCTCAAAAGTTAATCAGGTTGCTGCTCTTTCCTTTACTGATCCGTATTTTACTCCTGATGGTATCAGTCTGGGCTATAACATGTATTATCGTGGTTACAATCCCAGTAAATCTGACAGTAATGCAATGGATTATAAAACCACGACCATCGGTGCAGCCATGACCATGGGTGTACCCATTACTGAATATGACCGGGTTAATTTCAGCCTGGGTGCGGAACATCTGGCTGTCAATCTGTATGGTGACTATGCGCCACGGCGTTATGTCGAATTCGTCGATAAATATGGTAAAAATAATTGGATATTGAAAGGTACCGTGGGCTGGGGACGTAACACCACAGACAGTTCATTATGGCCTACTCGCGGTTACGTAATGAATGCTAATATTGACAGTGGTTTACCTGGCGGAGATTTACAATATTACAGTTTAAGTCATGATCAGCGCTGGTATTTTCCATTAAGTAAAAATATTACTTTAATGCTGTACGGCCAGCTCGGTTATGCAGATGGTTATGGTAAAACCAAAGATCTGCCATTTATGTATGCTTTTAATGGCGGTGGTTTGGGATCAGTACGTGGTTATGAGTCCGGCACATTAGGTCCGAAATACTTTAACCAGTATAGTGGCGGTGACTACAGCAGTGATGCCAGTAGTTACGGCGGTAATTATATTGCTACCGCCACCGCAGAGCTGTTGTTTCCGTTTCCGGGTGTTAAAGATCAGCATACTGTTCGCCTTAGCATGTTTGCAGATGCCGGTAGTGTATGGGATAACAAAACCTATGATTATACTAATGAAAAAAACCCTTATGGAGACACCAAAAAACATAAATCAAGTATTGGTAATGAAGCACGTTACTCCGTAGGTTTAGCCGTTACCTGGTTATCGCCCATGGGGCCACTGAAATTCAGTTATGCTTATCCGATTCATAAAAAACCGGAAGATCAGTTACAACGCTTCCAGTTCCAGTTAGGTACTACGTTCTAATCTCTATCAGATAAGGACAAATTATGCTTAAAAAAATTGTTTTAACATTTGCAGCTACTTTGCTTGCCTGTTCTGTTTCCTGGGCTGAAAGCATACAAAAACTTGGCTTTATTGATACTGGCCGGGTCTATCAGCAATCAGTTCAGGCTCAGTCTATTCAGAAAGATCTTGATAAAGAATTTGCGCCCATGCAGAGAAAGCTGCAAGCCATGCAGGCAGAAGGTCTGAAATTAAAAGAAGCAATTGAGTCAGGAAAAGTGCCGGCAGCAGAACGTGAAGCAAAAGTAAAACAAATGTTGCAAATGGATGAGCAATATAAAGAAGCTGCTGTAAAACTGGCTGAAGATTACAATCTGCGTCGTAATGAAGAATTTGCCTCACTCCAACAAAATGCGAATAAAGTCATCATTGAAATGGCACGAAAAGAGGGTTATGACCTTATCATTCAGGATGCCATATTTGTCAACAGTAAATTTGACATTACTGATGCCGTTATCAAAGCATTAAACGCACAAAAACAGTAGGCAGAATTATATGGCTGTAAACCCAATAACCGCAGCCGCTCTAGTTGAACAACTGGGCGGACAATTGCGTGGCAGTGATGTCATTGTTACCAGAATCACTTCATTACAACAGGCACAGGCAAACGATATCAGCTTTCTCAGTAATCCCCGCTTGCGTGCAGAGGCATTGGCCAGCAAGGCTGGAGTACTGATAGTTACCGAAAAATCTGCTGAAGTTTTAACAGATCGTACACTGATAATTACTGATGATCCTTATCTTTACTTTGCCCGTGTTGCCCGTTTATTTCATCCTCGTATTCAGGCCAAAGCAGCTATTCATCCCACTGCAGTAATTGCGTCGTCCGCACAAATTGCGGCCAGTTGTGAAATTGGCGCTCATGTAGTTATTGGTGAACGCTGCATCATTAATGAAAATACACGTATTCTCGCTGGTGCTGTTATAGAAGATGACTGCACAGTGGGTAGTGATTGCATTATTCATGCTAATGTAACTATTTATTCTGGTTGTAAACTGGGTAACCGGGTAGAACTGCATTCCGGCTGCGTGATTGGTGCTGATGGGTTTGGTTTTGCATGGGATAAACAAAAAAATGAATGGTTTAAAATTGTTCAGACCGGCTGTGTGATTCTTGGCGATGATGTTGAAATCGGCGCCAATACTACAATCGATCGTGGAGCTATTGAAAATACCATTATAGAAAATGATGCCAAAATTGATAATCAGGTGATGATTGGTCATAACGGCAAAATTGGTGCTCATGTTGCTATTGTAGCCTGTACCGGCATTGCCGGTAGTACAGAAGTTGGTGCTTATTCCGTTATCGGCGGTGCAGCAATGATTGGCGGTCATTTAAACATTCCGCCGAAAACAACGATTGGTGCCGCTACAGCTGTCAGCCACAGCATTAAGGAAAGCGGATACTATGCTTCTATCTTTCCATTACAAAAACATAGTGACTGGGTAAAAAATGCCGCCCATATCCGTCATTTACATGAAATGAATCAAAAAATAAAAGCTTTGGAACATCAATTAGCCGAGTTGAACGGCAATTCATCAAACCAACAGGATTAAAGCAATGGATTGGTCTTTACCTTTAGATATTCGTACCCTGCAGAAATTATTACCTCATCGTTATCCGTTTTTATTGATTGATCGCGTTATCGCTTATGACAGTGAAGCCATGACCCTGAGTGCAATCAAAAATGTTACCGCTAATGAACCTTTCTTTCTGGGGCATTTCCCGGATTTTCCGGTTATGCCTGGTGTGCTGATTATTGAAGCTATGGCACAGGCATGCGGGACATTATCCATTTTAAGTCATGGTGGTCGTGATAATGATGAGATTTATTTTTTTGTTGGCATTGATAATGCCCGTTTCAAGCGTCAGGTTGTTCCCGGCGATCAGTTGAAATTCGAAGTTGAATTATTGGCAAACAAACGTGATATCGGTAAATTTAAGGCCGTCGCATTGGTTGACAATCAGATTGCCGCTGAGGCCGAAATCATGTGTGCCAAACGTAAGGTAGAAAAATAAAGAAATTCACAGAACTGAAACAGTAATCAAAAATGATTAAACTAGTCGCTAACCACGACAGCAGGAAATATACATGACGCAGATTCATCCCACAGCCATTATTGATCCCAAAGCCGAACTCGATAGTAGCGTATCTGTGGGTGCCTATAGCATTATTGGCGCAAATGTGCAGATTGGAGCCAATACCGATATCGGACCGCATGTTGTTATTGACGGGCATACTACTATTGGTGAAAGTAATCGGATTTTTCAGTTTGCTTCATTAGGGGCAATTCCGCAGGATAAAAAATATCGTGGCGAACCTACCAGACTGATTATTGGTAATCATAATACTATCCGCGAATTCACCACTTTCAATACAGGCACTGTTACCGGTATTGGTGAAACTCGTATAGGTGATGATAACTGGATAATGGCTTATGTTCATCTGGCTCATGACTGTGTTGTTGGTAATCACACTGTTTTTGCTAACAATGCTTCGCTTGCCGGACATGTAGTTATTGGAGACTATGTGATACTGGGTGGTTTCTCTCTTGTGCATCAATTTTGTCAAATTGGCGATTATGCCATGACAGCTTTTGCCGCTGGTGTGCATAAAGATGTACCGCCGTATGTTATGGCTGCCGGTTATCGTGCTGAGCCAGCCGGGCTTAACACAGAAGGTTTGCGCCGTCACCAATTTACATCAGAACAAATTGCCAACATCAAACGTCTGTATAAAATTCTTTATCGTCAGGGATTGGGATATGCTGATGCCAGAGCCAGAATTATTGCCGAAGCAGATTCCGCACCTGAGTTACAGGTGTTCAAAGAATTTTTTGCACAATCAACACGTGGTATTATTCGGTAAATCAGGCAAAATACAACAGGTAGATAATCAACAATTAATCTACCTGTTTTACTTTGCAAGGTAGAAATCCGCATACAGATATTTAAGAGATTGATTATTTAATATTATAGAAAATTTTTACATACAATTTAAAACATAATACTATCTGAATTTTACTGGTTATTTTTAATAAGTTCCTGAGAAAAATCTGCTGAATTTGTTTTAATTAATAATATTAAAATAACAATAACCGATTAAAAAAGGACTTTCCTTGATAGAAAGCCCATTTAATAAAGTTATATTGTGATATTAATTCACGATTTATCTTCTGTAACAAAGCCAACTTTTACCAGACCTGCATCTCGCGCGGCAGCCAGTGCCTGGGCAACATGATCATAAGCGACATGTTTATCAGCGGCTATAGCCAACACCAGATCTGGATCTGCCTGAGCCTTCAGATGTAAATCATTTTGCAATTGAGTTAGCGAAAGTGTTTGTTCGCCTAATTTATACTGTCCGTCAGCACCTATTGATAAACGTAACGGAGATTTTGGTTCAGTCTGCTCTGCAGGATTAGCAGTAGTAGGTAAAGTTAATGGAATAGAATGAGTTAATACCGGCATCGTAATCATAAATACAATCAAGAGCACCAACATTACATCAACCAGCGGCGTTACATTGATATCGGCTGATTCATGTACCTCATCATCACTGAAATGACCGAATGCCATTACTTAATCCCCATTATTTAATAATTGTGCATGTAAATCATGAGCAAAGCCATCAAGATCACGACCTAAATTTTTCTTGCTACGTACCAGACCGTTGTAAAACAATAAAGCCGGAATAGCTGCAAATAAACCAATGGCAGTAGAAATCAGGGCCTCACCAATGGGGCCTGCTACAGCAGCAATACTCATTTGTCCGCTATGTCCAATATTAATCAAAGCATGATAAATACCCCATACAGTACCAAATAATCCGATAAATGGAGCGCTTGAACTGATTGAAGCCAATACAGTCAGTCCACTCTCATAATGGCGCATAATCTGCTCCATACTATTACGGATCTGACTGGTAAGATAGCGATTAAAAGGCATGGCTGCCGCCAAAGAATGATTGGCTTTATCATGATAAAGTTTACTTGCGTGCAATGCATCACGCGTCAGTAAAGCTACCGGCGATTGATTGTCAGCCAGCTCATGTTGCAACTGAGCCAGATTCTCTGCTGTCGCAAAGCAGTTTAAAGCTGTGCGATTGTCCCGCCTGGCACACCATAAGCTCCAGCAACGAACTAAAGCAATAATCCAGGTTACAATGCTCATCAAAACAAGAATAGCCAGAACAGTTAGCAAAATCCAGCCGCTTTGAGCATAAATTGAAGCAATATTACCATCCATAAGAATAATTACCTTCAAAGTTAATAATGATTTAACCAAATCATTTAAAATACAAAAATTACATTACTTATCGTTATTTTTTATCAATTTGGCAGTTTGAAGCTTATAGTAAAATGATATTTATAAGGAATTGGAATACCACCGCGCGTAGCTGGTTTAAAACGATATCTTAGTATTGCTTGCTTAGCAGCCCTGTCAAGACGGCTATGGCCACTACTTTCACTTATAGTGACATCAAGTGGTTTTCCGTCTGCACCTACTGAGACCTTTATACCCACCACACCTTCTTCCCCATTACTCTCAGAGTCAGGCGGATAAGTCGGTTTTAATGCAGCCAGATAACCTCCTTGATATTCTTTTGGTACAACTAAGCTACCACCAGACTGATCACTGTTGTTTTTACCATTTGCAGATTTGGAATCTGATTTTCCGCCAGTATTTGCAGAAATAGCATCTGCAACATTGTTGCTAGGTGCAGGCGCTATTGGCGATGATTTTGCTACTGCAGGTATAAGCTTTGGCTCATCCTCTTTGGGTGGAGCAACTTTAAATTTACTTTGTATTTTGTTGGTTGCTACAGGTTTTATTTGTACTTTTTCTGGTTGCACTTTTTTAACCGGCGGTTTTACCGTCTGTTTATGTACAACAGGTTGTTGAGATTCAGGTTGTTGAGAAGCATTATCAGCAATCGGACCGGCCTGATCTGAGCTCATACCTAAATCAACAAATTTAAGTGATTGTATATTATTATCAATTTCAACTTGCTGCGCATGAAGTGCTATTGCCCCGAATAGAGCAGCATGCATACCGAGCACGAGAATAACAATAAAAAAATTGACTTTACGTTGGTTTTCCATATCATTGCATGATAATAGAAACCATTATTATTTGCAATATAACTTAACACTAAAACATAAGACTGCGTTAATCAGTCAGATTGAGCAATTTATAAGCTCGGTAAAGCGTAAACAGATCGAATTTAAAGCTTAATATACGTATATACAACCATCAAAATAATATGATTATGACTTTGTTCCATACTTCATATTTAGAACAAAATATAAGATTAATTAAGGCTGAAAGTTATCTGATTATCGGAATTAATCAGAATTATAATTATTAGTTAAAGGTAATAGAAAAATTGCTTTAACTTCTATAGATATATCTGTATCTCTAGTTTGGTTAATACTATCCTGACAAAATCACAACATAAAAATTAGCGGCAGACTAAAGCTGGAAAAATAAATATAGAAGAACGCATCTATATAATATAGAGATCATGGAGTACAAGATAAAAGTTAAATTAATTATTTGATGGATATATTCTAACAACAAAAAAGCTTACTGGAGTTTTATATAGAAACGATAGCCTTAAATATATCTAAATTAGATTTGGTTTAATCAATAAAACCAGAGTCGAAGTAGTCCACAATAGTTTGAAGTGAGTATATGAAGAAACTAAATACAAATACAAGGTAGTCGTCTAGTCACAAGTAGAAGGAAATAGAGGCTATAAACAAGTCAATATCCCTATAGGCAGATAGTGGAGTCAAATAAAACCGCAAAGACTGAGTCAAAGGCACCAAAAATAAACTTAGTAAAAACAGTTGAATGAGGAGGAAGTCAAAAATAAATGCAGGCAGGAGTTGACAGGGGCTTTGTGGAGGCGTATAGTTCGCCTTCTTCGCTGATGACGCGACACGAAACAAACGCACAGTTTAAAGTAGAACGCAGTCGAA
>NZ_JAAEDT010000003.1:0-40817 GCF_013346865.1 Snodgrassella sp. ESL0323
ATCCCGAACAGGACCGTGAAACGACCTAGCGCCGATGATAGTATGGATTGCCCATGTGAAAGTAGGACACCGCCAGACTCCCCATAGAAGAACCCGGTTGATTAGTCAGCCGGGTTTCTTACTTTAACTACTGAGAAGAGAACAATACCGCAGCAGCCATATGGCTGCTGTTGCTGTATCTAGGTTAGAGAGGGGAAGGACTGCTGACGCAGTGCTTCATAGAGGACGATGGCGGCGGCATTGGACAGGTTTAGTGAGCGGATGTGCTCTGACTGCGGAATT
Organism: Snodgrassella sp. ESL0323; assembly: GCF_013346865.1. Taxonomy (NCBI): domain Bacteria; kingdom Pseudomonadati; phylum Pseudomonadota; class Betaproteobacteria; order Neisseriales; family Neisseriaceae; genus Snodgrassella; species Snodgrassella sp. ESL0323. The sequence goes on from NZ_JAAEDT010000003.1 coordinate 283, forward strand.
CGCAGACATTGCTCGGCGCGTGCCTGTGCGAATGCCTCGGGCAATCCGGTGGTTTCGCGACCGAAGAGAAAGTAGATTTGCTGATTGGGGTCGCTGTAGTCGAACTGAGTGTAGTTGCGTGTGCCGTAGGTTTCTATCAGGTAGACTTGTGCATTAGTTTGAGTTTCGGTCATGCTGATAAATGCTTCCAGACTGTCATGATAATGAATATCTACATGAGGCCAGTAATCTAGACCAGCACGCTTAAGCATCTTGTCATCGGTAGAGAAACCTAATGGATGGATTAAATGCAGGCTGGTATGTGTGCCGGCACAAGTGCGGGCAATATTGCCGGTATTAGCAGGAATTTGAGGTTGATACAGAGCTATGTGCAGACTCATCTGATTAGTTTTTTATTGATACAAAAAAGATGATTAGTATAATCTATATTGGAAATTTAAGTGACTACAGCTTTGAATAAAGAATGTAACAGATGTATCGCTTATTCGCTTAACTGTTTATAGATAGAAAATTTCTATACCATTTTAATTTAACATAGATTAATCTTATTTTTATCATTAAATCTACAGATATTTCATTTAAACAATAAAGTAACAATCCAGATTAGCCAGAGCAGAGCACAGCTTATTAAGGAATATTTGAGTTGCTTCAGTGCTCCCTGATATCTTTGTTCCAAAGTAAAATCTTGCAGTTTTTGTTTTTGCCAAATAGAAGTAAGAATAATACCAGCCTGCTGGTTATTTTCCTGAGTGAGTTCAGAAATATAATAATTATCCAGCCATAGCCGCCAGCATTGATAAATAACTATACCAGCACCAGCTGTGATCAGTGAACGTATTAAGCCGGCAGATGCGCAAAATATTGCCCATAATAAAGGTATTAATGCCATCAATAACAAAAAGCGCCAGCTTGCTAATGTGTGGTTGACTAACACCTTACTAAGTTCATGTTCATTGGATTCTGGGTTATGTTGATATGCCATTGCTCAAGAAGTTCCATATGTTTGGAGCCTAGTACAATTTGCGGGCGTTGTTGCTGCACAAATGTACAGGCCTGTTCTACGGTTTTAAAATCATTAAAAGCCAGCAGCCATGCTACTACTACAATGGCACTACGTGATAGTCCCAATGAGCAATGGATTAAAACACTATTGTGCTGTGTACGTAATTTTTCTAATTCACTGACAGCTTGTTGCAATTGCAACATACTGGGGCAAACCAGATCCAGCATCGGTATACATGTATACACGCGATTATATGTAGATTGGGCGCGTGGAAATTCGAATGTTAAATCCAGAATGGCTTTTTGTTTAACACTGCTGCAAGGATAACTACCCATAAAAATGTGCTCATTGATTGGGCTGATAGCAGGAATTTTACGGGTATACAGCCATCTGGAAATATTCATCAGACATCGCCAGGGAAATAACAGAATATAGACAGCCGCTGAATATTTGCCATGGGGTGATTTACATATTGTATTAACACCAAAATGATATGCACAACTGACAATAAATAAAGATAATGCCAGCCATAATAACCACGGAGTAGAACAAATTCCAAAACATAAGCACACAAGCGCTGCTGTTGCATAATACTTAGTCAGCTTTTTTGACTGTGTACAAGGTATATGAATATGGGTTTTTGGTATTTTTTTAACCGGTATTAGCCAGTCAATAAACATACCAATAACTACGCCGATGATTACATCAATAAAATGATGTTGCCATGTCGTCAATACTGAAATACTAATTAACAGAAACCAGCAATGAATCAGCCAGCGCAGACGTTTAGGAGTATGTTGTAAAAAGTGTTGCCACAGCAGCCAGCTTAGGATGATATAGAGTATTGAAGACTGATTATAAGATAAATTAAACTGCTCCAGCTGATTAAACCACCAGCCGGTAAAACCTTCAACTTTGGGTCGGATAAAGCTAAAACGAAAAGGAAATAGTAAAAAACTGATATAGGCTATTGTAGAGGCTAATACTAACCGGCAGGCCTGACGAGTCTGTTCAGATATAGAGCGACACAAAAATAAAGATATGCTATAGAGCAAAGCCAGACTACAGTAAGGAATAATTGTGAGCGGAATAAACGGGATGTATTGTTCCCATCTATATACCACACTATTAATATCAGCTCGTGTGGCAGTAAACTGATTAACCAGTTCATACGTTACCAAGAAATACGGCGCCAGAATGATTAACCAGCCTACTGCCAGACAGTTTAATTGACTACGCAATTTCATGATGCACGGCGAATTGCCATGGATACGCTGAAAATCCCCCATTCATCAATAATTTGTGCACATTTATCAAAACCGGCTGCACTTACCAGAGCATCCATTTCACCTTGCGAACGATTACGCATAATCCACGGCTGACCCTGACGATGGCTGGTTAAAGACCATGCAATGGTTTTCAATTGCGGGTGCCAAGGTTGATTTGTGTAAATCAGGATACCACCGGCAGGGATAGCTGCTGCTAAACCATTTAGTGAATTGCGTAACAGAGAGTTATCCGGAAAAAGTTCATAAAGTCCGGAAACAATACCCAGTGTAGGCTGAGGTGTAAGTGCTGCGAGTTGTTCCTGATTGAAGGCATCACCAATTTCAAATCGCGCTTTATTGCTTAAACCATAATCAGCAATCATCTGCTGACCTTTGCTGACATTAAGTTCACTGTAGTCGCGTAATAAAATTTCTTCAACTGCATTGATATTGGATAATGCTTCAATGACATACCTGCCATGACCGGCAGCAATATCAACAACCCGAACCGGAAGATTTTTTTCCTGTAGTTTTGGTACAGCTTGTTTAATCATATATTCCAGATTAATTTTGCGTTGCCGGATACCTCGCCAGCCAATGCTATTGAGATAGGCTTTGTCAAATTGTTTTCCCAGCCAGTTTTGACCCTGAGGCTGATTCTGATAAACATAATCCAGTGTACTGCCGGAATCAAAGCCAGTTTCACAACCCAGTTTAATGCCATTAGAAAGTTTACCAAGGGTTGTCATACCTTTATGTAAGGCACGATAACTAAAGGCACTGAAAGAAAGCGGAACCGGTCCGCCGCTTAATTCACGCCAGTTATCTGCACTCGGGCTCCAGCGATCTTCATGCTGATAATTAAAAGCGGCTACTGGCTGCTGATATAAGGTATCGATAAAGCTGCGAATTTTTGTAAAAGCTTCTTCTCGGTTAAGTTCGCCCAATGTGTCGTGATAAAAACCGGGCAGAATGTGCATTTCTTTGAGCGGATTGCGAATACGCTGATAGAAATCCAGTTGTGGTTGCCTGTGCACTACATAATCCTGACCGGATATCAGCAGTTGCGTAGGTAAAGTAATAGCAGCAGCATCTTCAATGACGCGGTCGGCTGTACGGTATAAATCCAGTAAAATATTTACTGCAATTGCACGAGTAATCAGCGGATCATTATTAAAACTGTTAACACGTTCGGGATCATGGGTCAGATACTTACCTTTGACATAGGAATTAACAAAGAAAAGACCTTTAACATATTGTCCGAAACTAAGCAATGGCCGGGCAAACGGCACGTATAATTTTACTTTAAATGCAGGGGAGGCTAATACAAGCCCGCGAATTTTCGGAGCATAATCATGTGCCCATGTTGCTGCCAGTACCGCTCCTACACTTTGCGCAATTACTATGATATTCGAAAGAGGAGTTTGGCTGTCTGCGGCAACAAAATGCATAAATTCATCTACATCCTGTACAGAACGAGCCAGAGACGGGCTGTAACCGCGAGGGCCGGGAGAGTGGCCATGCCCGCGGGCATCCCATGCATAAAAATCCGTATCCGGCATGTTCAGCTCATCCACAATGTGCTGCAAACGGCCTGAATGTTCATGCCCGCGGTGAAACAATACAATAACTTTACGTATTGTGCCGGAGGTAATAGCAGGCCAGTGTCGATAAAATAATTCTTGTTTATCGCTGGTATAAAATGTACTTTCTTTTGCTTGGCGTTGTTCAGTCATCAGAATCTCTTTTCATATATTGCGGACGCAATGCGAGTAAATTATTTAATAAATCTGCTTTGAATTGGTCCTTATCTGGCTGGTAATACATGGCACTGCCAATATTAATGTCTATGAATAGGGGCAGCGGAATACGATTACCTTTAGCCATAATCTGTTCAGTTCCCTGCAGCCATACCGGAATGATGGGTACAGTTGGCATAGCAGCGCTTAAATACCAGATACCTGATTTGAGCGGTTGCATTTTTCCGGGTTCGCCACGAGAACCTTCTGGAAAAAGGATAAGGATTTTGTTTTGACGCAAGGCTTCTTCACAGCCCTGAAGCGGATTGTTCTGACCGCCATTCTGACGGTTAACCGGAATAATGTTGAGAATATTAATTGCAAACCAGGCCAGCCATTTATTACTCAGAAAGTAATCTGCTGCAGCTACCGGATGAATCTGATTTTGCTGTAAAGGTGAGTATAGACCCATCAGTGCAAATACATCCATGTGGCTATTATGATTAGCAACAATGATTGCTGGACCCTGTTTAGGCAGATTGTGATGCTGATGAATACGCAAACCCAGCCAAAAACGCATAAACGGCCATTCTATACATAATGCAAATAAGGGTTTGAGTAATGATTTAAGCATGATTTAGTAGTAAAAATAACGAACGAAATGAAAAAATACCGGTGCAGTAAAAATCAATGAGTCCAGACGATCGAGAATACCTCCGTGACCGGGTAATATCGTGCCGCTGTCTTTAATACCAATATCCCTCTTGATTGCAGACATGACAATATCACCACAGAATCCGCTTACACTGATGATCAGACCGGCAAGTAAGGACATTTCCCAGCTCAGTGGTGTCAGTATAGGACCCAGCAGCATGGCTGCAATTGTCGTGCTGGCTATGCCGCCAAGTAGTCCGGCCAGAGTTTTGTTCGGGCTGACTTTAGGTGTTATTTTGATTTTACCCAGAGATTTACCCCACAAATATTGAGTAATATCATTGAATTCTGTTAAACCCACAAGGAACAGTACCAATAGTGCACCAGTTTGCTGATGATCATTCGGCAGTACCAGCAAACTGGCAACATGGCTGAAAGCAAATACAGTGGTCATCAAACCCCACTGCAATTGAGACACTGTACGCAGAAAATGTTTGGTATCACCAGCAATGACCATTCGTGCCGGTAAAAACAGGAACATATATACCGGAATAAATATAATAAAAAAACCGTACCAGTTACTGCCTATTAACCAGTAATTAATCGGAATAGTGATAAACATCCACAGGATAGGCATACGGTCTGCATGGCGTGCCGGTACCAGCGTTAAATATTCTTTTAACGCCATGAAGCTGACCAGAGCAAAAAAACATATCCCTAACCAGGATGGACTGATTAATGCCAGAGAAAACAGTATAATAATAATCCACCACGTTCGAATACGCAGTGTGAGTTCATGCCAGTCTTTATCTGGTTTCAGGCACACTAATAAGCCATTGATAACTGTAGCCAGTAATAAAAGGCTGAAAATAACCAGTAAGGATTTTTGCAACAGCATATCAGTATTCTCCGGTCAGCGCACTGCGACAACGGTTAACACAAGTCCAGACCAGTAAGACAATTGATACACACCACAGCAGATTGTTCCATGATGTTAATTCTGGCCAGATAGCCAGTAATAAAGACCATGTACCGAAAATCAGGGCGCGATCACTTTTACCCATGGGACCCGCATAGCTGCGGATGCCATTGATTGTTTGTGCAAGAATGCCGCAGAATTCCGTAAGGACTGCACAGAAGAGCATTAGCATTACCACAGTTGTATTACTGCCCGGTAATAGAATGAACGGCACATACAAGGCAATATCGGATAAGATATCGCCCAATTCATTTAAGACAGCACCAAGCCGGCTTTGCTGATTACATTCACGAGCGAGCATGCCATCCAGTGCATTGAGCGCCATTCTGATAAATAATGTAATCGGTAGCAGCCAGAATAACCCCGGATGCGGAAAAATGCCCAGTATGACACCGATTAATACAGAAAGACCAATTGCAGAAAGGGTAATGTGGTTTGCTGTAACGCCTTTTCGATACAGCCAGAACATGAGCGGGCGTAATAATTTTTGAAAAGCAGGTTTGATACTGTAGAGAGTCATGCTTATATAAATAAGTTATGTAATTTCTCTATTATAAAATGTATTCAAAATTGTTGTTTTGTTATTTTTATTAAAGATGTTAGGCTGTTGTGCCGATTTGTTACGCCATACTGCAAAACACTCGTTAATAAATATTACAGTGCGGGGTTTATTTTCAGTGTTGTGATTAATAATTAGTGATCTGCTAATACGTTTTTAAATTTTTACTATTACATGGTGAATTTATAGATGAATTGCCGGTAATGCGTGATAGTATTACCGGCAATTTTCAGGATGAAATAGGTTTATTCACCTTGTGGCAGTGCCCACATCTGATTTTGATTGTATTTCTGCATAAATTGTTTAAATTCTGGTGATTGATAGGCTGCTTTTAAGTCTTTTGCCCACTGGGTATCTTTATTTTTTTCATTAATGGTAACCACCATTTCCATTTCCGGAATTACTTTTTCACGAAGTACCGCTTTTTTCGGATCAAGTTTAGACTGGTAAGCTATTCCACCGGAGGCGAAACCGAAATCTACTTCACCCAATGTGCGCGGAATCATGACTGAATCCATTTCTTTAATTTTCAATTGTTTTGGATTGCTGACAATGTCTCTGGATGTTGCCAGTATCGGGTTAGTACCGGATTTGAGTTGAATGAAATGGTTATCGGTCAGAATGCGCAATGCACGTGAAGTATTGGCCGGATCACTGGGAATCAGTACAGTAGCACCATTGGGCGCCTGCTGAAAGGATGTGTATTTGTCTGAATAAATGGCAGCCGGTATGGTAGGGATATGCACCAGAGGATACAGATGTGTACCTTTTTCACGGTTAAAGACATTAAGATAGGCAGTATGCTGATCCAGATTAAAATCAACCTGACCATTATTAACAGATTGATTATTCACTTCCAGCGTGGAAAAATTCATGGTTTTAATGGTGTAGCCCTGTTTTTCCAGAATAGGTTTAATACCTTGTTCAAATACTGTGCTGTAAGGCATAGCAGAGGCACCAAAAACCAGCTCTTTTTTGGTCGTACTGGCTGCTGTGGAATCTTGCTGAGTTTTAGAGCAGGCAATAAGACCTGTTGTCACGAGACAGAATAAAACGAAATAGATAATTTTGTTCATAATATGCCTGCTAAAAATTTAATATGGAATTTAAGTATATAATTGGAATTAGTTTGTAAATATACTGATTTTAAATAACTTTACTACTAAAAAGAATATGGATTTATGCTATTTGCCTATTGTTTGAATTGTTATGCTTACTGATTTAGAAAAAAACGCCATACGTGATCATTACCAAAGTATTGCCAGAAGTTTGCCTAATTTCCGGCCCCGGCAGGCACAGCGGGAAATGATTGCAGCCGTTGCTAATGCATTTTCACGCACTCAGCAACAGCAGGATGGTGAGGATGCACCGGAGCGTAATGGTGAGTCTATCGTTGTAGTAGAGGGGCCGACAGGAGTGGGTAAAAGTCTGGCATATTTACTTGCCGGCGGAATTATGGCGCAGACGCGCGGCAAAATACTGGTAGTAAGCAGTGCGACTGTCGCCTTGCAGGAACAACTGGTCGGGCGTGATTTACCGTTTGTAGTCAGACACAGCGGACTGAGTCTTAGTTTTGCTCTGGCTAAAGGACGCGGACGTTATTTATGTCCCTATAAACTGTATCAATTAACCCAATTAAACGCACAGGACAGTTTGCAGGGTTTTGAACCACAAATGGTACTCTGGGAGCGGAAGCCTAAAAAAGAAGAATTGGCAGTATTGCGTAATATGGCAGATCAGTTTGCTGCCCGTACTTTTAATGGAGACCGGGATACATGGCCGGAACAAATTGACGACGGTTTATGGCAGAAAGTAACTAATGATCGCCATGGCTGTTTGAAATCCGGGTGCCCGAACCGCGCCGAGTGTCCTTTTTTTCTGGCGCGGGAGACGCTGGAAACGGTGAATGTTGTGGTAGCCAATCATGATTTACTGCTGGCTGATATCGGTATGGGCGGTGGTGTAATTTTGCCGGCACCGGCCAACAGTTTTTATTGTATCGATGAAGCGCACCATTTACCGCATAAAGCTTTACAGCAATTTGCGGCTGAACATAGTTTGAATCAGACATTATGGTTTTTAGACCGGATTGGCAATATTGTAGATAAAGTAGCTGGTGTGCTGGATAAAAGTGAACTTGCAGTGCTGGCTGTTGAAGCTGCATCGGGTTTGCAGGAAAGTTTGCAGGAATGGCTGATTTGTCTGGCTGATGAACCCAGTCTGGCAGTACAGGACGGTATCGAAGAAAGCAGCTGGCTGTGGCCGGATGGTGCAATACCATCGAGTTTGAATATGCTGGTAAATAATACCGCTATCGCTGCACGAATGCTGCTGAAACATTTAAACGGTATGAATGAGGCATTATCTGCCTCCAGACGGGATAAGAATAAGGATAGCAGCCTGCTTGATCAGCTCAGTACTGATTTGGGCATGCTGCTGGCGCGAACTGAACAGGTCGTGGATGTATGGGATTTAATGTCCACGGAAAAAGTTGAAGGCGAAGCACCACTGGCTAAATGGATTAGTCGGATAGCTAAAGATAAGATTGACTACAACTTTCATGCCTCTCCCATTACCAGTGCCAGTAAGCTGGCCAGTGGTTTGTGGCGGCGGGCGGCGGGGGCATTGCTGACCTCGGCCACATTACGCTCACTGGGTACATTTGATTTACTGTTAAAGCAAACAGGCCTGAGCTGGCTGCCTGATACTACTATGCTGGCACTGGACAGCCCGTTTCATTTTGCAGAACAGGGTGAGCTGTATATACCGGCACTGGCAGCCAGCCCGAAAGATGCGGCAGCGCATACCAGCGAAATTGTTAATTGGCTGCCGAAGCTGATTAATGAAAGCGAACCTATTGGGACGCTGGTATTATTTTCTTCACGGCGGCAAATGCAGGAGGTCGCGCTGAAATTGCCGGACAGTCATTTGCCCTTATTGCTGGTACAGGGAGAAATACCCAAACAGATATTATTAGAGCGCCATCATGAGGCAATTGCTGCCGGTCGTCCAAGTATTATTTTTGGTCTGGACAGTTTCGCTGAAGGTCTGGATTTACCAGGTGAGATGTGTGTGCAGGTCATTATTGCCAAGTTGCCGTTTGCTATGCCGGATAATCCGATTGAGAAAACCCGCAATCAGTGGATAGAGGCACGCGGCGGTAACCCGTTTATGGAAATTACTGTGCCGGAAGCCAGTATCAAGCTGATTCAGGCTGTAGGGCGGCTAATTCGGACTGAAACAGATTACGGCCGGGTTACTATTCTGGATAATCGTATTCTGACTGCGCGATATGGTAAACAGTTACTGGCGTGTTTACCGCCTTTCAGACGTATCGGCTGATTATGACTACAGATATAATCATCAATGCAACTGCATCCTGCTCAGTACAGGGAAATTGTCATACAAACCCTGTACAGCAATTGACAATCAATTGATTAATCTTTAATATTAGAAGCTTTCGTATATTTATCTGGATTAGCTTTTATGAAAACCTTTTCAGCTAAGCCCCATGAGGTGAAGCGCGATTGGTATGTGGTTGATGCTCAAGACAAAGTTCTGGGTCGTCTGGCTGCTGAAATCGCCCGCCGTCTGCGTGGCAAACATAAGCCAGAATACACGCCACATGTTGATACTGGTGATTACATTATTGTAATTAACGCTGACAAACTGCGTGTGACTGGTCAGAAACAGACTGACAAAAAATACTATCGCCACTCAGGTTTTCCTGGTGGTATTTATGAGCGCACTTTTGCTGAAATGCAAAACCAGTTTCCTGGCCGTGCGCTGGAAAAAGCCGTTAAAGGTATGTTACCTAAAGGCCCGTTGGGCTATGCCATGATTAAAAAACTGAAAGTATATGCTACTTCAGAACATGGTCATGCTGCTCAACAACCTAAAGTTTTGGATATCTAAGGACACGCAATGAACGGTAAATATTACTACGGCACGGGTCGCCGCAAAAGTTCAGTGGCTCGTGTTTTCCTGCAAAAGGGTAGCGGTCAGATTATTGTAAATGGTCGTCCGCTGGATGAGTTTTTTGGTCGCGAAACCGGCCGCATGATTGTTCGTCAGCCTCTGGTACTGACTGAAAATCTGGAAGCTTTCGATATTAAAGTAAATGTAGTAGGCGGCGGTGAAACCGGTCAGTCTGGTGCAATTCGTCATGGCATTACCCGTGCACTGATTGACTACGATGCAGCTCTGAAACCAACTCTGTCTGCTGCTGGTCTGGTTACTCGTGATGCACGTGAAGTTGAACGTAAAAAATACGGTTTGCGCAAAGCACGCCGTGCAAAACAGTTCTCAAAACGTTAATCTGTATTGTCACTACCAAAACAGTTTACATATTCAAAAAAGAGCCCAAAAGGCTCTTTTTTCTTTTAATTAAGGCTAAGTATTTTTGGTTGCTAAAGTAATTAAATACATGCTTGCATGTCTATATACACTTTTATTATCAACATAAATTCATTTCACAAAATATCAATTGCCGTAAAGAATTTTTTATTATAAAAAATAATAAACCAGCTAAACGGTACAATATTCACTAAATTCCTTATACACGAATTAATCTCATGGATACATAATGGTAAAAGTTAAAAATATTTATATATGATATTTTATCTATCTATGTGAATTTCTGTTTTAGCTATAATTTTAACTATGATTAAATAATTGTAATAAAGTAGAATTTATTTTACTGGTGGTTGCATGTCTTGCGATTGTTGAGAACTTTCCGGTGGTTTATTACCGCGATGTTTGTAGCGGTTATAGCCAAACAGGTACTGGCTTGGGAAACGTCTTACCCATTTTTCAACATTATTATTAATAATCTGTGCATCATGTTCGCGATTGCCGCTGAGTGTGCCTTCAAGTGGTGCGATATGAAGAACAAAGCCTCGGCCATGCGGCAGGCGTTCGCCGCAAAAGAACAGGGGGGTTACTTCAGGCATGACGGCCAGACGGGAGGCTAGGGTCATGGTGTAGGCAGGCTGACCAAAAAAGGTTGCCCATACACCTTCACCTTCGCCGGGTACCTGATCGGGCAGCACAATGGTAGCCTGCTTATTTTTTAATGCCCGTACAATCTGTTTTACCCCCAGCATATTGGCAGGAGCGGTATAGCCGTTATCACGCACACGTCCACTATTCATAACGTTTTCCAGCCAGCTTATTTTAGGCGGGCGGTACATGGCGGTAAGCGGAAAAGGCAGTTTTTCGCTCAGAAAACGGCCGGCAAGATCATAATTGCCCAGATGCGGTGTAATTAAAAGCAAACCTTCGTTGCGTTCAATGGCGGCTTCTATGTGTTCCCAGCCGTGTACTTCTTTAAACAATGAGACGATATGTTTGCTTGAGCGTGTCCATGCGACAGATAACTCAAGTCCGCTTTTGGCTGTTTCCGCAAAAATAGATTTAACCAGTTTTTCTGCTTGTTGGTCGTTGGCAGCAAGTTTGCTAAAATGCAGATTTTTAGTTGTGCGTTGACGTTCACTGGTGGCGAAGTAAAAACCAAGACGCCCCAGTACGGAACCTAAGCCTTGCAAAATGGGTAAGGGAATTAATGCCAACAGGAAAAATATGAAATAAACCAGCTTTTGCATCTGTTCTGTATCTCAAACTCGAAAATTTGGGCAACATTGTAACAAAAGCATTTATAATTGCCCATCATAATGATAATGCATGATTAGCATCAGAAAGTATCCGCCAATTATGAGTGAATTTCTGTTTACTTCTGAGTCGGTATCCGAAGGTCATCCGGATAAGGTTGCCGACCAGATTTCCGATTCTATTTTAGACGCTATCCTGACTCAGGATCCAACAGCACGTGTCGCTGCTGAAACTCTGGTAAATACCGGCTTGTGTGTTCTGGCCGGCGAAGTTTCTACACATGCGCATATTAATTATATACAGGTTGCACGCGATACGATTAAGCGTATCGGTTATAATTCATCAGAGCTGGGGTTTGATGCCAGTGGTTGTGCGGTGATGGTGTGTTATGACGAGCAGTCTCCTGATATTGCTCAGGGGGTTAATGAAGGAGAAGGACTGGACCTGGATATGGGTGCAGGTGATCAGGGGCTGATGTTCGGTTATGCCTGTGATGAAACACCTACACTGATGCCGTTTGCGATTTATTATGCACACCGTCTGATGCAGCGTCAGAGTGAAGTGCGTAAAAGTGGTGAACTGCCATGGCTGCGTCCTGATGCCAAGGCACAGCTTACCTGTGTGTATGACAGTGAAACCGGAAAGGTAAAACGCATTGATACAGTGGTGCTGTCTACGCAACATGAGCCGGATATCGAGCGTGATGAGCTGGTTGCAGCGGTCAAAGAATATATTATTAAGCCGGTATTACCTGCTGATATGCTGACTGAAGAGACGCAATATCTGATTAATCCGACCGGGCGTTTTGTTATTGGCGGTCCGCAAGGCGACTGTGGCCTTACCGGACGCAAAATTATTGTGGATACTTATGGCGGGGCAGCTCCACATGGCGGCGGTGCTTTTTCCGGTAAAGATCCTACCAAGGTAGACCGTTCTGCTGCTTATGCCTGCCGTTATGTAGCGAAGAATATTGTTGCCGCCGGTCTGGCCAGTCAGTGTCAGATTCAGATTTCCTATGCTATTGGTATTGCGCAGCCTACTTCGATTGCGATTGATACTTTCGGTACCGGCAAGATTGATGAAAACAGGCTGATTGAAATCGTGCAGGAACATTTTGATCTGCGTCCGAAAGGTATTATTAAAATGCTGGATTTGCAGCGACCGATTTATGCGAAAACAGCGGCGTATGGTCATTTCGGGCGCGAAGAGCCTGAATTTACCTGGGAACGTACGGATAAAGCGCAACTGCTGCGTGAAGCCGCAGGTATTTAATTCTGATTATATAGAAACAGGCTGCTTTTGAAGCAGCCTGTTTTTTTGCTGATGCAGGAGTTAGTCAGGATATGTATATATTGTGATGATGTTGTATCGTAGATTGTTTGCGGAATAAGCTGAATATGCTGCTTATGTCGTTGTTGGTAATATCTTTGCTAAGAAAATTGCAGTTTTGTACAGAGTGGAAGATGCAATTTTGTTTAAGGCTGATGTCAAAGGTTGTTGTGGAGAAGTCAGTAAAACAGGTATCTGGTTAATAAGTCGTAAAAAAATTCAAAATGTCTCTATATTTAATCTGTTATTAAATATAATTATGCTCTTAACACATAAGTATGATTTTGAGTTGTTACTTTATGGTTTGTATAGAAAAATAATTATGTTTATGGTCTTTGCAGCCAATTATTAACAAGTTTGGATGATGGTTTGTCTGAGTTGAAAACTGGCTAACCGGTATTGCTGAATGATGTCCGGATTGTTTCATTTCTGCAACGACGGATAAAGCAATAAAGTAATTTGCTGTTCTGGTCTGTAGAGTCTGTTTCCGGTAATTGTATTTGATAGGTGATAGATGAGAGCTGGAAAAAACGATAACGGTATAGGATATTTACTGTTACCGGCAATATGCAGATATACAGATAGATAAGAGGGTTTTTAAAAAAATTGCTAAGGTAGTGACTATTTTAGGGTTGGAATATTTTCAGCTAAATAATAAGCTTCATTTATAATAAGTGATATGGTTATTAAATAGTTTATTTTTGAATTTTGAGGTGCTCTAAAATGGGTTTTTCTCTTCCTGCTACCGAACTGGAAGCTACTTTAGGGGTGCTGGCAGTGAAAATGCCAAGCATGAATGTTCAGTTGGTGATGCTCAGCCGGTTAATCCGTCTGGTACATACAACGATTCATGGTGAGCTGAATGAGCGCTTACATAAGTACCATCTGTCAGAAAGTCTGTGGCATGCGCTGCTGGCAGTGTATTCACGCCCGAATCATGAAATTCTACCGTCAGAACTGAGCAGTATTCTGAATCTGACTCGCACTAGTGCAACGCGTTTGTCGGATGAACTGGTACTTAATGGCTGGGCTACACGCTCTACTCATCCTTATGACCGACGCAAAATTATGCTAAAGCTAACTAAAGCCGGTGAGAATCTGATTCAAATGGTTAGTCCGGAAACCAATGAAGTACACAGGCGGGTATGGTCAGCCCTAAGTGAACCGGAATATAAACAATTACAGCAGCTGTTAACTAAGTTATTAACCGCTGTTTAACTTTTTGCTGAGATTTGCATGAAATTAACTGTATCTATGCCCCGATTACGTCAGCTGGCCCTTATTAGCCCTGTAGCCTTGCTGCTGTTGTCTGCTTGTGCCAATTTTGGCAAACAGCCTGAGTTAGAAAATCCACAGGATGCCGGTCAGTTGCAACTGCCGGCAGGGCAGACTGTAGCAGTGAAACAAAACTGGTGGCTTGGGCTGAATCAGCCATTGTTAAACAGATTAATGGAAACCGGCTTGTCCAATGCGCCGGATTTACGTATTGCTGCTGCGCGTATTGCAGAAGCTGAGGCTCAATGGCGTGGTGCCAGAGGTGAGGCTGGTGTTCAGGTCGGGGTACAGGCTAATGGTGTGGCCGCCTATCTGAATCCGAAGCCTGACTCAAACCGGGACGGTGATAACCCGAATCATGTTTTCAGTAATGAAATGGCTGCGGTAGCGGTTAATTATACTTTTGATTTCTGGGGCAGACAGCGTAATCTGATTAAGGCTGCGCTGGGTTCCCGTCTTGCAGCTTCTTATCAGCAGGAACAGGCCCGACTGGTACTGAGTCAGAGTATTGTGTCGCAATATACGCAATGGCAGCAGTTACAGGAACAGTCGGATATTCTGAAACAGCGTATTGCAGTGAATCAGCAGTTGCAGAAGCTGGTTGCAAACCGGATTCGCGCAGGTTTGCAGCCAGCAAGTGATGAGTATGCTGTTACGCAGACTGTACTGAATTTGCAAAGCGCTCTACGTCAGACACAGGCGGATATTGAACGTACCCGTCATGGTATTGCGGCACTGGTCGGATTATCACCGACCCAGTTGCCGGAAGCAGTACCACAGCCATTGGGTAAGGTGCCGGCAGTTGCGACTGATGGTTTGCGGGCGGATATTTTAGGGCAGCGGCCTGATATTGCTGCACAGCGGGCGTTGTTACAGTCAAATTATTTTGGTGTAAAGGCGGCTGAGGCTGCTTTTTATCCTAATATTGAAATTAAGGGTCTGGCAGGTCTTGCGCATGTTGATGCGTTTGATCTGGTGCACTCTTCTTCACGGATGCTGGGTGTTGTTCCGGCCATTACTCTGCCGTTATTTACTTCAGGCAGTTTACAGGCGGCATTATCCGGTAAACGCTCTGCTTATAATGAACAGGTAGCTCAATATGATAAAACTGTATTGACTGCCTTGCATCAGGCAGCTGATGCAATTAGTGATTATCAGCACAGTACTGTGGCACTGCCATTACAGCAGCAGGCATGGCAGGTGGCACAGAAAAATGCGGCTGCCAGCAGCAAGCGTCAGGCAGCCGGTCTGGACAATGCTATTACCAGACTACAGCGTGAAGACGCTGCTCTGAGTGCACGGGCTGATTTGGTTAAAACCATTGCCTGGCAGCAGCAAAGCTGGAATAGTCTGCATGCTTCTCTGGGCGGCGGTTTCCAGATGTCAGATGCTGAGGCTACTCGTTAATTTACTGTTATTTTTAAATTTTATTGAGCTATTTTCGTATGAGTGAACAAAAGCAAACTAACGAGGCGGTAACCACCTCACAACCGGCGGTTCAGCCGCAGTCAGAACGTGTACCGGCCGGCCGCAAACGTAAACTCGTGTTGCTGACCGTGATTTTTCTGCTGATTGCACTGGGTTGTCTGCTGATGTATCTGCTGGTTTGGCAGCATAAAGAATCTACCGATGATGCGTATGTAAATGGTCATCTAGTACAGATAACTCCGCAAATTACCGGTACGGTACAAAAGGTAAATGTGGATGATACGCAAACTGTGAAAGCCGGTCAGGTGCTGGTAGAGCTGGATAATAGTGATATGCAGCTGGCGTTTGAACGGGCACATGATGAGCTGATTAATGCGATTCGCCAGAATCAGCAGCAGACTGCTCAATCACGTCAGGCCAGTGCACAGGTTGCAGCGCAACAGGCACAGTTAAAACGTTTGCAGGCTGACTTACAGCGCCGCCAGAGTCTGGCCGGTACAGATGCCATCTCTGCTGAGGAGCTGAGTCATGCGCGTGATGCAGTACAGGAAGCACAGGCTAATCTGAAAGCTATGCAGGGACAGGAAAGCGCGGCCAAAGCAGTATTGGGTCACAATGTTCCGCTGCGTCAGCAGCCGGCAGTGATGACTGCTGTCAGTCATCTGAAGAGTGCATGGCTAGATTTGCAACGTACTCAGATTAAGGCTCCGGTTGACGGACAGGTTGCCAAGCGTAATGTACAGATAGGGCAGAAGGTAGCCACCGGTGCTGCACTGATGGCGGTTGTACCATTGAATAATGTGTGGGTGGATGCAAACTTTAAGGAAAGTCAGCTGGCTAAAATCCGTATTGGTCAGCCGGTGGAAATCAGTGCTGATGTATATGGTAGTAAGGTGACTTATCACGGTAAGGTAGCCGGTCTGTCAGCAGGTACGGGAGCTGCGTTCTCACTGTTGCCGGCACAAAATGCAACCGGTAACTGGATTAAGGTGGTACAGCGTGTGCCGGTGCGGATTGCTCTGGATCCGAAAGAGCTGGCTGCGCATCCGCTGCGGGTAGGTTTATCAATGGATGTTGAAGTGAATACGCGCAACCAGAATGGTCAGGATTTAACTGCGGCTAATGCGATTCCCACTAATGGAAATATGGCTGCAATTGACTGGACTCCAATCAATAATATGATTGAGGAAATTTTTGCTCAATATGCACCCTGATTGAGTTAATGCTGAACCATAATCCGACGGCTGCTAAAGCAGAAGGGCATATTCTGCCGCCAGCAGCCATTATTCATGGTAATGATTTTGCCTGATTTTTTTGTTATTCCGGAAGTATCGTCTTTGTGAATAGTATTGACTGTACTTGTGAGTACAGCTATCCGGATATGCTGCAGATAAAAAATATTTCTGCGATAAGGCTGCTTGAATGACGCATTCTCCTTTAAAAGGTCCGGCACTTGCTCTGGTTACGGTGGCTCTGTCACTGGCCGTTTTTATGCAGGTGCTGGATTCAACTATTGCCAATGTGGCATTACCGACTATTACCGGTAATCTGGGTGCAGCCAACAGTCAGGGTACATGGGTAATTACGGCGTTTGCTGTGGCAAATGCTATTTCTGTACCGCTTACTGGCTGGCTGGCACGCCGTTTTGGTGAAGTAAAAGTATTTGTCGTGGCTACACTGTCCTTTGTGTTGGCCTCGTTTTTATGTGGTATTGCCCCCAGTCTGGCATTGCTGGTGTTTTTCCGTGTATTGCAGGGGGCTGTGGCCGGTCCGATGATTCCGCTGTCACAAAGTCTGCTGATGGCAGCTTATCCGCCGGAAAAGCGCCCGATGGCGCTGGCTATGTGGTCAATGGTGATTATTGTGGCACCGATTTTCGGCCCGATTCTTGGTGGGATTATCAGTGACAACTGGCATTGGGGCTGGATTTTCTTTATTAATGTGCCAATCGGGTTGCTGGCCGCAGGTATCTCATGGCAGATGCTGAAAAAACGCGAAACTGAAACCGAAAACCAGCCAATCGACCGGATGGGGCTGTCCCTGATGGTTGTAGGTGTGGGTGCCTTACAGATGATGCTCGACCGTGGTCATGAGCTGGATTGGTTCTCATCCAATGAGATCATTATATTAGCGGTTATTGCCACGGTATGTCTGAGCTATTTTGTTATCTGGGAATGGTATGCAAAATATCCGATTGTGGATTTACGCCTGTTTAAAGACCGTAATTTTACGGTAGGTGTGATTACGCTCAGTACCGCCTATATGACCTATATGGGCGCAATTGTATTATTGCCGATGCTGTTACAGATGCAGTTGGGCTATACCGCTACCTGGGCAGGGCTGGCAACGGCGCCTATCGGTATTTTCCCGGTATTGTTGTCGCCATTGATTGGTAAGTTTGGTAACAGGCTGGATATGCGGGTGCTGGTAACCATCAGCTTTACTGTATATGCCATCTGTTTCTTCTGGCGTACCAATTTTAATGCCGGTATGAGTTTTATGGATGTATTCTGGCCGCAGTTTGTGCAGGGGATTGGTATGGCTATGTTCTTTATGCCGCTAACCCAGATTACTTTGTCCAATATGTCCGGTTCACAGATTGCCAGTGCTTCAAGTATTTCCAATTTTGTGCGTATTCTGGCCGGTGGTATTGGTACTTCAATGGTCAATGTGTTATGGGATAAACGTGAGGCTTTGCATCATACACAACTGGTAGAAAACATTCATCCTTATAACAGTACGATGAATGAATCAATTCAGGGGATGAACCAGCTCGGTTTAAGTGGTACTCAGCCGCTGGGTTCGATTGAGCAGACCATAGGGCAGCAGGCTCATATTATGGGTGCCAATGATCTGTTCTGGCTGTATGGGATGACATTCCTGATTCTGATTGTACTGGTGTGGTTTGCCAGACCGCCGTTTGGCAGTGGCGGTGGCGGCGGGGCACATTAGTTTGCCTGTAATCCGGTTCATACGGTCTGTGTCTTTGCAGGCCGTTTTATTTTTATCCGGAGTATTTTGCCTGTCACCACTTGCTCTGGTGTTATTGCAATAAGTTATATACAACAGTGAATGTAAAGTGACCGCAGCTTGTGTACAATAGAGTGCAGTTAATGATAGAGCTGGCGATAATCAGTTAGGTAACAATAGTAATGATGATGAAATTGGCGTTTGCTTTTTTGTATGTGCTGCAATTACTGCCATTATGTATGATTCATGCGCTGGCACGCTGTGTAGGCTGGATAAGTTATTATGCGGTAGCACCAAGACGACGTATTGGTCTGATTAATTTGCGTCACTGTTTTCCTGAATGGACAGAACAGCAGCGGCGCAAAATACTGCGTGAACATTTTTACCATATGGCCATGTTATTATTGGAATATGGTTTGTACTGGTATGGAGATGCAGGCCGGCTGAAAAAGCTGGTGCGTTATCAGGATAAACATTATCTTGATGAAGCTCTCGCCGCGGGTGAAAAGGTAATTTTACTTTATCCTCATTTTACTGCTTTTGAAGCAGCTGTCTATGCTCTTAATCAGGATGTACCTCTGATTAGTGTTTACTCACATCAGAAAAACAAACAGATGGATGAGCAGATACTTAAAGGACGTCATCGTTATCATAATGTTTTTCTGATTGGGCGTACGGAAGGGCTGCGTGCAATTATTAAGAAAATCAAAACCAGTACCGCTCCGTTTCTTTATCTGCCCGATCAGGATTTTGGCCGGCGTGAATCAATTTTTGTGAATTTTTTCGGAATTCCAACTGCTACAATCGCCGGTCTGAGCCGGATTGCCGCTCTGACTAAGGCAAAGGTGATTCCTGCTATTCCAACCCGCGAGGCTGATGGTACAGTGACTCTGCGCTTTTATCCGCAGTGGGAACATTTCCCCAGTGAAGATGTGGTTGCTGATACTCAGCGCATGAACGATTTTATTGAAGCAAGAATACGTGAACAGCCGGCACAATATTACTGGCTGCATAAACGCTTTAAAACCCGTCCGGAGGGTGAAGCGTCGTTTTATCGAAAAATCCGCAAATAATAAATCGTCTGCCTGCTACAGCAGACAGACGGTCAGATTCATCTTATGGCAATTATTTATTCAGACGCCGGATAATGCGACAGACTGTCCGATATAAGCATCATTGTGCAGTGCTTTCAGCATAAAATGTGCCACATCTGCGCGGGCAATACGACCACTTCCTGCTGGTACACCCTGTGCTGCTTCAAGATAATGAGCCGAAAGCGCATCATTAGTTAAGCCAAGCGGGCGCACAATGGTTGCAGACAGATCGGCTGCCTGAATGATTCCGATTGCCGCCCGATGGTCTGCCAGAGGATAACGTAAAAATTCCATTGCCGCCTGACCGCGTTCGCCTTCAAGCTCATTATCCACACCGGCAGAAGCACAATACACAATACGTTTAATACCATGTTTCTGTAATTGTGTAACGATGTTGTCAAGCATGCGCTGCAAATCATCACCCGGTTTAACTCCCTGATTGGTATTCAGAGCAGAAGCGACAGCATCATACTGGCTGTTACCGGTAAATAGTGCTGTTATATCAGCAGTGTTAAATGCATCACAGTGGCGAATATGTAATTTAGGATGCTGTAAATCAAATTTTTCCGGTGAACGTAGTGCAGCAGTTACTTCATCTCCGCTGTCTAATGCCTGCTCAACCAATGCTCTGCCAACGCCGCCGCTGGCACCAAAAATCAGAATATGCATAAAAATTCCCCCGCTGAATAGTTAAAATTAATTCAATAACCCAATGTTAGCAAAATAATCACGATAAATTGCTGCCTTGCGTTCCAGTGCAAGCGGATAAGCGCGCGATGAAGAAGGCAGTCTGGATAAAGTTAAATGCCGGCCGTCCAGTATAGTGTGACTGGGATGGCCGATAGTCGGTACAGGCGTATCTGCTGGTAATAGTTGTAATAATGTGCTGGTAGCTTTGTCTCCGGTAGTCATAATATGCTGACAGTGCGGAATCTGAGTCAGTACTGCCGATAAGTTTACCGGTGTAACAACTTCGAGGAATTTGTCGGCTGCATTATTTTGTAAACGTCTGATCTGATAAGCAGCGTCATTAATGGCTATACCGCGTTCTGATAAAAAAGTACGGATGAGTTTCTCGTTGAATGCTTTATTGTTATCAGTAAAAAAGTAATGTTTGTCCTGAAAAAATACCAGCCCGAAAATACGCCACATATCATTTTGCAGATTCGGGTAATAAAAATTCATTTTCCATCGTCCGGCAGGCGGAGGGAATGACCCGAGCATCAGCAGCCGCGCATTTGCGGGTAAAAAAGGTTTCAGCGGGTGTGTTTCAACAATAATTTCAGCCATAAGTATCTATAATATAACCCGTACTTACTAGCAGCGGCCGAACAGACAGGCTACCATATGAGCCTGTTCATCTGTATAACCTGCTTCTCCCAGCCGTGCAGCCATTACCCATTCACTGGAAAAGCCTTGCAGACTACTGTATTCCTGCCATAAACGCAGTTGTTCGGTTTTATTACCGTTTTTTTTGGCAAGTTGCAGACGTTGCCTGATTTCCGGTGGTATAGATTCATCCATTATTATTTCCTTATAGTTCAGATATCCTGTCCCTGATTTTCATAACGACGGTGAAACCACAACAGGCAGGCACAACCAATTAATGTCAGTGGCACCCCAAGTAATGCCGGATATTGATACCCCCAGTGATGGCTGATGGCCAGCCCGCCATTATAAGAACCAATGGCATTACCCAGATTAAATGCCATCTGTACACTGGCGGCTCCAAGCAATGCACCACCCGGAGAGTGACGCAGTAATAACAATTGCTGTGGTGCGGATACGGCAAACAGACAAAATGTACATACACACATCAGTATGGCTGATAACCAGCTATTCGAAGCAAACAGGAAAATCAGTAATAGTGCTGCGGCTGCCAGTCCCTGTAAGCCGGCTGCGACCTGACCCGGTGTATAACGGTCGGCCAGACGGCCACCGCACCAGTTACCGGCGACCATACCGGCGCCGGCCAGTACCATCAGTAAGCTGACCTGATTACCACTGAAACCGGATACCTGTGTGAGTAAGGGGCTAATATAGCTGAACCAGCAGAAAATCCCGCCGTTACCAAACATGGTGGCAGCCAGTATCAGCCATGGTGCAGCAGATTTCAGAAAACGGAATTGTCCCAGAATACCGGTATCGGGTAAACGATCCATTTGCGGGATAAAACGCCGTAAAGTGAATACCAGTATGATGGCCACTACAGCCACCAGAGTAAATACCAGACGCCAGCTTAAATGCAAACTCAGCCATGTACCTACTGGTACACCAATCAGATTGGCTACTGTCATTCCGGCAATCATCAGTGCTACAGCCTGCGCAGAGCGTCCCGGCGGTGCAAGTTTGGTAGCAACAATGGAGCCGATACCGAAGTATGCGCCATGCGGCAGACCGGAAATAAAACGTGCTACCAGTAAGGTCATATAGCCCGGAGATAATGCAGCCAGTATATTACCAATGGCAATCAATGCTGATAATGACAATAAAATGGTTTTGGGCGGCAGACGGTAACTTAACACCAGCAGCCATGCACCGCAGCAGACACCGATTGCATAAGCAGCAATAAAATGTCCGGCCTGAGCGATACTGATATTCAGTGAAACTGCTACATCCGGCAGAATACCCATCATGCTGAATTCTGCCATACCCAGTGCAAATGTGCCTAACGATAATGAAAGTAAACTTTTCAGTAGCATAATAATTTACAGCTATAGTTTGTTCAGCAATTAGCGATAAGTTTAGACGCAGCCTGCCGGCTTGTCACTTTTCGTGCTGGTAAATGCCATAATCATATAAACAAATTTTGTTTAGCCACGCGGAGCAAGCAAAATAATTGCTGCACCAAGCAGGCATACCAGTGCACCACTGATATCCCATTTATCCGGTACAGATCCTTCTACCAGCCAAGACCACAGCAACGAAGAGCAGATATAAATACCGCCGTAAACGGCATATGCCCGTCCGGCAATATTGCTTTCCACCAGCGTCAGCAACCATGCAAACAACAATAGTGACAGTGTGCCGGGTGATAGCCAGAGTACTGATTTGCCCATGCGTTGCCAGACCCAGAAAGAAAAACAGCCGCTGATTTCAGCAACAGCAGCCAGAAAATAATAAACAAAAGATTTCATGGTGAGTTTTCGAATCAGTCTGATTGATTGTGACCACCTGCCTTGCAGATGCAGAAATAAAGAGAACCGCTTATACCATAACAGTCTTACCTGCACCGGACAATCTGATTTCAGCAGGATATCTGCCAAAGGTGAGTGCTGTTACCAGTGAAACTGCAATACAAAACCTGATTCAAACCTTGCTGTTCTGAATTTAAATACATTATCAAAATAATTAATTGATTCTGCTGATGTCCGGTTATTTATTGGTATTAAATTGACCAGCAATAACCATATAAACATTGTTTATTCAATAAATTTTTATTTTAGAGTATATTAATATGTAAATAAAATTTATTATCTATTCTCGGAGCAGAAAATGAAAAAAGCAATTGTCCAGTTTTCAACCATCAATGCATTGATGGCAGGGTTGTTTGATGGAGTATTTAGTGTGGGAGAAGCAAAAAAATATGGTGATTTTGGTTTAGGCTGTTCTCATGCGCTGGCCGGTGAGGTAATTGTTGACCATGATTTTCTGGAGGCCGACGGTGATAAGGCGGTTAAGGTGATGGGCGATAATGAGCTATTGCCGTTCGTACAGGTTACAACATTTCAGCCTGATAAAGTCGTGGATATAACTGATGTCTGTAAAAGCAATTTGTATGCGCATCTGGCGCACTATCTGCCTCTGGATAATGTATTTGTGGCAGTAAGAATCAGCGGACAGTTTGATGAGCTGAAGATTCGTCGCCCGTTTGCTCAGCATAAACCTTATCCGTCTGTTGTTAAAGTTTTTGAACAGCAAGTAGTGGATACGGTAGAGAAGGTCACTGGCACATTAATCGGTTTCTGGACGCCAGAATTTTTCAAAGAATTATCTGTAGCCGGTTTTCATCTACATTTTATTGATACTACACGTAAACTTGGTGGTCATGTTATTGATTTTTCTGCAAATAATGCTGAGCTGGCGTATGAGTGCAAACAA
Source organism: Snodgrassella sp. ESL0323 (assembly GCF_013346865.1). Classification (NCBI taxonomy): domain Bacteria; kingdom Pseudomonadati; phylum Pseudomonadota; class Betaproteobacteria; order Neisseriales; family Neisseriaceae; genus Snodgrassella; species Snodgrassella sp. ESL0323. The sequence goes on from NZ_JAAEDT010000003.1 coordinate 24,292, forward strand.
TCGGTTCAAATTGCTTTACCTGAAAGTGAAGAATATTTACGCAAGAATCTGAAAATGGATGATTTAAATAAAGTTATTAAGCAAGTAGAAAATTAATCAGCGCGTGTTACACTATTATTGATTATCTGGAGTAAATTAAGGGGAGAGGACAAAATTTTCCGGTATGACCGGATAACTCCTGTCTGTATCTACTCTGAAAGTGTCAGCCATGAAAAAAATAATTGCGCTATTCTGTTTGTGCTTACTGGCAGCCTGTAACCGGCAGCCAGATGAATCTGGTGCAGCTTCTGCAGAGGCTGCCAGTAAACCTCAGCATATGCCTCTGGCCATTGATCCGGTATTGACTACGTCTGTAGATCAGCAATTGCTGGCATTACAGAAGAAACTGCCACAGCAACACAAACAGAATCTGTTTACAGCAGCTGTACGGCACAATCAGACTATTTATTATTCGTATACCATGCTGGACAGTAAGCGAAATCAGGCTAATTTCAATCCGACATCAGTGAAAAAGGATTTAGAGCAGGCGTGCCGTCAGCCTCTGACACGGCGTATGTTGCTGGGGGGATTTAATTTTGTGTATGTTTATACTTTTCAGGATCATTCACAGGTAAGTGTGCCGTTGTCTGGCAAAGATTGTCGCTAAGATATTATATGCAGGCTGTTTAATGAAAAAAGGGGCTGAGATGCCCCTTTATAGCGGTTTTTTGTCTATTGCTGTTTTAACCGCGCAAATGCTGCCGCCATAGCATTATCTGTGCCGGATACATTTTGTGTTTTACCATTTTGCCGGCGTGGTCGTTCGTGTTGGCGGGATGCAGGCTGAGCATCGTCGTTCAGACGCATGGACAGAGCAATACGTTTACGCGCTATATCAACATCGATAACCTTCACTTTAACCACATCGCCGGTTTTAACAATATCACGCGGGTCAGCAATATAGCGGTCAGCTAAGGCAGAAACATGTACCAGTCCGTCCTGATGCACGCCAATATCGACAAAAGCACCAAATGCGGCCACATTACTGACTACGCCTTCAAGAACCATACCGGGTTTAAGGTCGCTGATGTCTTCTATACCGTCAGCAAATGTTGCGGTCTGGAATTCGCCGCGCGGGTCACGACCGGGCTTTTCCAGTTCAGCCAGAATGTCGTTAATTGTAGGTAAACCGACATTAGCATCGATGTAATCTGCGGGTTTAAGTGTTTTGAGCACACTGTGGTTGCCAATCAGCTGGTCAGCACGCAGCTGAGCCGTTTTGAGCATTCTGGCAACGATAGGATAGCTTTCCGGATGGACTGCACTGGCATCCAGAGGTTCATCACCGCCCTGAATACGCAGAAAGCCGGCTGCCTGTTCAAAAGTTTTACTGCCCAGACGCGGTACTTTAAGCAGAGTTTTGCGATTGGCAAAAGCCCCATTCTGGTCACGATAACTAACAATATTCTGTGCCAGTGTACTATTAAGACCGGAAATACGCGCCAAAAGGGCGACTGATGCGGTATTCACATCCACTCCGACAGCGTTTACACAATCTTCCACAACTGCATCCAGACTTTTGGCTAGCTGGCTCTGGTTAACATCATGCTGATATTGACCAACACCAATTGATTTGGGGTCAATTTTCACCAGTTCTGCCAGCGGGTCTTGCAGGCGGCGGGCGATAGACACAGCACCGCGCAGACTGACATCCAGCTCAGGAAATTCTTTGGCTGCTAAAGCAGAAGCGGAGTAAACAGAGGCACCGGCTTCGGAAACAACGATTTTTTGCAAATGATAATCAGGCAGGGCACGAATCAGTTCACCGGCCAGCTTGTCGGTTTCACGACTGGCTGTACCGTTACCAATGGCAATCAGCCGGACTTTATATTGTTTTACCAGATGCATCAGTGTAGTCAGAGCGCCTTTCCAGTCGTTACGCGGCTGGTGCGGATAGATAGTAGCTGTTTCCAGTAGCTTACCGGTATCATCCACTACCGCTACTTTTACTCCGGTACGGATACCGGGATCCAGCCCGATAGTGGTAAGACGGCCGGCCGGAGCTGCAAGCAGCAAATCTTTCAGATTTTGGGCAAATACACTGATGGCAGCCTGATCAGCATTTTCTTTAAGTCGGTTGAGGGCTTCAAGTTCTAATGAAAGAAAAATTTTGGCACGCCAGCTTAAGCGCACTGTGTCACGTAACCAGCGGTCAGCAGCACGTCCGATATCTGCGATACCAAACTGTTGTGCAATCAGTTGCTCATAAATACTCTGTTCGCCGGCAGGTGTATCATCAGGCTGGTATTTCAGATTGAGCGACAATATACCTTCATTACGACCGCGCAGTATGGCCAGAGCACGATGGCTGGGCATGCTGTGAATCGGTTCACGGTGATTAAAGTAATCTTTGAATTTTTCACCGGCACTTTCCTGACCTTCGATTACCGTGGCATGGATTTCACCTTCACGCCACAATTTCTCGCGCAAACGTCCTATCAGACCGGCTTCTTCGGCAAATTGTTCCATCAGAATCGCGCGCGCTCCGTCCAGAGCGGCTTTACTGTCAGCGACATTGTCGTTTAAATAATTTTGTGCGGTAATTTCCGGATCCAGATCTGGCTGAGTAAGCAGTGATTCAGCTAATGGTGCCAGCCCGTACTCGCGTGCAATTTGTGCCTTGGTACGGCGTTTGGGTTTATAAGGAAGATAGATATCTTCCAGTGCAGTTTTATTATCAGCGTCTTCTATGCTCTGGCGCAGCTCATCAGTCAGTTTGCCCTGTTCTTCGATGCTGGATAATACAGTTTGTTTGCGTTCCTGTAATTCACGCAGATATTGTAATCGTTCAGCCAGCGTCCGCAGCTGAGTATCATCCAGCCCGCCTGTGGCTTCTTTACGGTAGCGTGCCACAAACGGTACCGTAGCGCCATCATCCAGCAGGTCAATCGCTGCCTGAATTCGTGCGGAAGCAACATTCAGCTCCGAAGCAATTTTCTCAGTGATGTTCATAACAGTCTAATAAGCAATAAAAAGGCAAGCATAGCCGGCTGAAGTGGCTTTGTCACCTGTTCATGTCAGTTAAAAAGCCAGTTAGTTATACCAAATGCTGAATAAGATGAGCGGTATTGATAAAAAAGCTATTTGTCTGAGACAAATAGCTTTTAAATATCCTTAGAATCAGGCAGATTTAACCGGCTACCGGATAAGTGCCCGGTATCAGAATATCTTTATTAACGGTTTTGATATCAGTATGACCGGTAAAGGCCATGCTGATATCCATTTCGTTATAAATAATTTCCAGCGCACGTGTTACACCATCCTCACCATATGCACCCAGACCATACAGGAATGCGCGGCCAATTAGTGTACCCTTGGCTCCCATAGCAATAGCTTTGAGAACATCCTGTCCGCTGCGGATACCACTATCCAGCCAGACTTCAATATTATTGCCTACAGCAGAAATAATATTGGGTAATGCATGGATGGTCGAAGGAGCGCCGTCCAGCTGGCGACCACCATGGTTAGACACTATAATTGCATCTGCGCCGGATTTCACAGCCATTTCTGCATCTTCGGCATCAAGAATGCCTTTAATAATCAATTTTCCGCCCCATAAATTCTTGATTTCTTCTATGTCTTTCCAGCTGAGGCGCGGATCAAACTGTTCAGATGTCCATGAAGACAGTGATGTCATGTCGGCAACGCCTTTGGTATGACCGACAATATTACGGAAAGTGCGACGTTGTGTATTCAGCATAGCCAGACACCACTCCGGCTTAGTAGCCAGATTCATCCAGTTGCGCAGTGTGGGTTTAGGCGGCGTAGACAGCCCGTTTTTAATATCTTTATGTCTTTGTCCCAGAACCTGTAAATCAGCAGTAACCACCAATGCTGAACATTTGGCTTCCTGAGCACGGCGAATCAGATCGCGCATGAATTCGCGGTCACGCATAACATATAATTGAAACCAGAACGGAGCGCTGGTATTTTCGGCCACGTCTTCAATAGAACATATAGACATAGTAGACAGCGTAAACGGCACACCGAATTTTTCGGCCGCACGTGCAGCCAGAATTTCTCCGTCGGCATGCTGCATACCGGTTAATCCGGTAGGTGCCAGTGCCACCGGCATTTTTACTGTCTGACCTGCCATTGTTGTTTCCAGTGTACGGCCGGTCATATCCGTCAATACACGCTGGCGTAATTTAATTTCCTGAAAATCATTACTATTGGCATGATAGGTAGATTCAGTCCACGAACCAGTATCAGCATAATCATAAAACATCTTAGGTACTTTGCGTTTGGCAACTTTACGCAAATCTTCGATACAGGTTATTTTGCTTAATTTGTTTTGCATGTGGATACCTATTTTTCAAATTTTCTTTGAAGAAAACAGTCTTAGCTAAAGAAGATAATGTTATACATCAATTTTATTCGGTTGTAATCACCATCATTGATTTCCAACCGATTCATCTGCCAGAATCAGAATGAAGCTGACAGACAGGAATCAGAATTCAGACAACGCGCGATAGTTTATATATCATCACCATAATCAGAATCAGCAGGCAGCTAATGCCAATCAGCATTGTCCATGGTCCCCAGCGTTGTGAGCGTCCGCAAAATCCGGCAGTTAGTATGGCACAACAAACACCAAGTAAAATCAGTAAAATATAAAAATCCATCTTTTGCTCCAGTTGTATTTCTTTATTGTAAATAATCGCTACGATTATTGTAACGGTCAGTTTGCAAATATGTCTGTTTTTTTACAGGAGATTAAATATTCACAATTTCTGCTTATTGATATTTTCATCTGTCTGAATGATTATAAACTGGCAATAATAATAAAATCAGAAATTTTGCAGCAGAAATAACAGATATAAATGGCTTTTTTAGTCTGTAGGGCAATGGCCAGATAAAATAAAACCCCGCTTGGAAGCGGGGTTAAATAGTATCAGGAAAAAATTAGTCTTTTTTCTCTTTATCTTTTACTTCTTCAAATTCAGCGTCTACAACGTCATCGCTGCCTTTGCTTTGCGACTGTTCAGTCTGGGCACCAGCTTGCTGACCTTCGGCCTGTGCCTGAGCATACATCATTTCGCCCAGTTTCTGGCTGGCTGTACCTAAAGCCTCGGCTTTAGCATCAATGGCAGCTTTATCTTCACCTTTAACAGCTTCTTCAGCTTCCTTGATGGCTGCTTCAATTTTTTCTTTTTCAGCAGCATCCAGTTTGTCGCCATATTCAGTCAAAGATTTCTGTACTGAATGAATCAAAGCTTCAGCCTGATTGCGACTGCTTACCAGTTCGGATAGTTTACGATCTTCCTCAGCATTAGCTTCTGCATCTTTTACCATGCGTTCGATTTCTTCTTCGCTCAGACCGGAAGAAGCCTGAATGGTGATATTAGCTTCTTTGCCGGTACCTTTGTCTTTTGCAGATACATGCAAAATACCGTTGGCGTCGATATCAAAAGTTACTTCTACCTGAGGCACACCACGGGGTGCAGGAGGAATATCACCCAGATTAAACTGTCCCAGACTCTTATTAGCAGAAGCACGTTCACGTTCACCCTGTAATACATGGATGGTTACTGCACTTTGATTATCTTCAGCTGTAGAGAATGTTTGAGTTGCTTTAGTCGGAATGGTAGTGTTTTTGTTGATGAGTTTAGTCATCACACCGCCCATGGTTTCAATACCCAGAGACAAAGGTGTTACATCAAGTAACAGCACGTCGTTACGGTCACCGGCCAGTACGGCACCCTGAATAGCAGCACCTACAGCAACAGCTTCATCAGGATTAACATCACGGCGCGGTTCTTTACCGAAGAAATCTTTAACAGCTTCCTGTACTTTTGGCATACGGCTTTGACCGCCTACCAAAATAACATCATTAATATCATTTACGCTCAGACCGGCATCTTTAATTGCAGTGCGGCAAGGTTCGATAGAGCGAGTAATCAGATCTTCTACCAGACTTTCAAATTTGGCACGGGTAATTTTCATCGCCAGATGTTTCGGGCCGGAAGCATCCATAGTGATGTAAGGCAGATTGATTTCTGTCTGCTGTCCACTGGAAAGTTCGATTTTCGCTTTTTCAGCAGCTTCTTTCAGACGTTGCAGAGCCATTACATCATTTTTCAGATCGATACCCTGATCTTTTTTGAATTCATCAATGATGTAGTTAATCAAACGCTGATCGAAGTCTTCACCGCCCAGGAATGTATCACCATTGGTGGCCAGTACTTCGAATTGTTTGTCGCCATCAACTTCAGCGATTTCAATAATAGAAATATCAAATGTACCACCGCCAAGGTCGTATACGGCAATCTTGCGATCGCCTTTTTCACCTTTATCCATACCGAAAGCCAAAGCCGCGGCAGTTGGTTCATTGATAATACGTTTTACATCCAGACCAGCAATACGACCGGCGTCTTTAGTAGCCTGACGCTGACTGTCATTAAAATAAGCCGGCACGGTAATAACAGCTTCAGTTACTTTTTCACCCAGATAATCTTCAGCTGCTTTTTTCATTTTACGCAATACTTCGGCAGATACTTGCGGAGGTGATAATTTTTCACCATGTGCTTCTACCCATGCGTCGTTATTATTTGCTTTAACAATCTGAAAAGGCATAGATTTAATATCGCGCTGTACTTCAGCATCATCAAATTTGCGGCCGATCAGACGTTTTACAGCATAAATAGTATTTTTCGGATTAGTAACAGCCTGACGTTTGGCTGGTGCACCTACCAGAATTTCGTTATCGTCCAGATAAGCAACAATTGAAGGCGTAGTACGTGCACCTTCCGCATTTTCAATTACTTTAGTCTGGCCACCTTCGGAAATGGCAACACAGGAGTTGGTGGTACCTAAGTCAATACCGATTACTTTTGCCATAATTAATAATCTCCTAATTATTTAATTTCGTACTTTGCGCCGCTATATTACGGCTGCAAGCAGGGTGGTTAATTACCACTGCCATACTATTGCTAATGAAGCGTAAATGGGTATGCCCGGCACGATTTCAAGCATAGTTTTGCAAAATTTATCTATTTAATCGCATCCGGAAAATCTGCTTTAACATCAATAGCGTTTACTTACACAGCTGTATGTTATATTCATTCAGGCTTAAACAGTATAATCATCTGACTTTCGTCAATACCGTCTGACACTTTTTTGCTTTATATCAGACGGTATTTTGCTATAAAAGTATACAATCACATTCAGGTTAGTGATTTCTGTCTGGCTGTAGTCTGTATCTTTATGATTTAGGAGTATGTTGTATGCCTGTAAAAATTGGGTTTAAACCCATTCCCGCGGCTATTGCGCTGATAATCGCTCTGATTATCTGGTTCATACCGGTTCCAGAGGGGGTTTCACCTCAGGCATGGCATTTACTGGCCATGTTTGTCGGAGTTATTGCTGCCATTATCGGCAAAGCAATGCCGATTGGTGCACTATCTATTATTGCCATTATGCTGGTTGCCTTAACCGGTGTAACCAATAATGATCCCAGTAAGGCTATGGGTGATGCCTTAAGCAGTTTTGGTAATCCGCTGATCTGGTTGATTGGTGTGGCAATTATGATTTCGCGCGGTTTATTAAAAACCGGTCTTGGTGCACGTGTGGGCTATCTGTTCATTAGGTTATGGGGTAAACGTACGCTAGGTGTTGCCTATAGTCTGGCCGTAGTGGAATTAATACTGGCTCCGGTTACACCGAGTAATACTGCTCGTGGCGGTGGCATTATTCACCCAATCATGAAGTCTATTGCATCCAGCTATGATTCTGATCCTGAAAAGGGCACAGAAAAACGTATGGGTAAATTTTTGGCTCTGGTAAATTATCATGCCAATCCCATCAGCTCAATCATGTTTATTACTGCTACCGCTCCTAACCCGTTAATTGTGAGGCTAATTGCCGATGTAACCAATAAAAATATTAATCTGACATGGGGTACATGGGCTTTGGCAATGTTAATACCGGGTCTGATAGCGATGTTCCTGATGCCACTGATTATTTACTGGTTGTATCCGCCTGAAATCAAGCAAACACCCAATGCCGTTGCTTTTGCTCAAGAGCGTCTGAAAGAGCAGGGGCCGATGACCCGTGATGAAAAAATCATGCTGGGTATTTTTGCAGTATTGCTGATTTTATGGGCAGGTGTGCCGGCCATGCTGTTTGGTGACGCATACATTATAGACGCGACCACTACTGCATTCATTGGTTTGTCATTGTTATTGTTAACCGGTGTATTAAGCTGGGATGATATTCTGAAAGAAAAAAGTGCATGGGATACCATTACCTGGTTTGCTGCATTAGTCATGATGGCTACTTTCCTGAATAAACTCGGATTGATTAAATGGTTCTCTGGTGTGCTGGAAAGCAGCATAGGCGGACTGGGTATGGGCTGGATGGGTGCCTGTGCCTTATTATTACTGGCTTATATGTATGCGCACTATATGTTTGCAAGTACTACTGCTCACATTACAGCCATGTTTGCTGCCTTCTATTCTGCCGGTCTGGCGCTTGGCGCACCTCCGATGCTGTTTGCACTGATGATGGCTGCAGCTTCCAGCATCATGATGACACTAACGCATTATGCTACTGGTACTTCACCTGTGATATTCGGTTCAGGCTATGTTACTTTAGGCGAATGGTGGAAAGTCGGTTTCATCATGAGTGTAGTCGAACTGATTATATTTGTGGCTATCGGTGGTGTTTGGTGGAAAGTTCTGGGTTATTATTAATCTGATTAATCTATTATTGCAGGCTGCCATAAAGTATGGCAGCCTGTTTTGTTGTCTGAAATCAAATTCAATGAATTTTTAAAGAATTTCACTTGTTGCGTTTGTATAGAATGGGTTATGATGCCCTGCCTTAAGGGAGTAGTTGCACAGGTGGTTTCTTCAAGCCTGTGGTTACGGTCAACATATTTACAGTTTTTGCTGTATGGTCGTAACGTCCTTGCCTGTTGGCGGACTAACGAGACTTGAGATACATAAAACCGTTACGGCGGGGGTTTTATTGTGTCTTTTGTCTTTTGCCCGCCAACGGTATTCTGAAAATGATTCATGCTTTTCTTTCTTCTGTCATTCCAGTTGCGCTTGCTGAAATTGGTGACAAAACTCAATTACTGACTTTATTTCTGGCAACCCGATTTTCGCGCAAATATTCCATCATTGCCGGTATGCTTTGTGCTACCTTACTTAATCATATTGTTTCTGCATGGTTTGGCGTAGAGGTAGCACGTTTTTTTACACCGCAGTTAATGGGCTGGGTTGTAGGCTTCAGTTTTCTGATAGTGGGTTTATGGCTGTTAAAGCCGGATAAAGATGATGGTGTAGATACTCGCTTTATGCGTTATGGTCCGTTCGTGGCCACTGCAGTATTATTTTTTCTGGCAGAAGTGGGTGATAAAACCCAAATTGCTACTATTTTGCTGGCAGCTCAATACCGTGATTTGTTTTCAGTAGTTCTGGGTAGTACAGTAGGTTTGTTATTAGCTAATGTTCCGGTAATATTTTTCGGAAACTGGCTGATGCAGCGTTTACCCTTAAACCGTATCCGTATAGGGGCCTGCATTCTGATCTGTCTTTTAGGTATTATCACCCTGATTCAGACATGGTTATATTAAAAATTATCAGATAACTATGCAAAAATTATAACATTAAGCGGATTCAAATATTATGCAAAAACAGTTGAAACAACGGTGTGAATGGGTCAACGCTGACCCATTGTATGAACATTATCATGATTTTGAATGGGGAAAAATACAGAGAGACGGGCAAAAACTGTTTGAAAAGATTTGTCTGGAAGGCCAGCAGGCCGGCTTATCATGGATTACTGTATTAAAAAAACGCGATGAATACCGGCGTTGTTTCTATGATTTTAATCCGCATCAAATTATTACAATTACCGATATTGAACCACTATTACAGAATTCCGGGCTTATTCGCCATCCGGCCAAACTCAAAGCAATTATTAATAATGCCCATGCATATCTATCTATGCAGCAAAATGGGGAAGATTTTGCCAGTTTTATTTGGTCATTTGTTAATGATCAACCGATTATCAATCACTATAAACATTTATCAGAGGTGCCAACACAGACAGAAATTAGTCGCGCTATGTCCAAAGCTTTAAAAAAGCGTGGTTTTAGCTTTGTAGGTCCGACTACGTGCTATGCGTTTATGCAATCAATGGGATTAGTAAATGATCATTTAACAAACTGTTTTTGTGCCCAGCATTAAAATAACTATTATTTCTGTGATTCATCATGTAATTTGCTTTTAACGTTTACGTAAATAACCTAAAACACGAAAAGAATCTATTTTCCATAATCCATCTTTATAAATTAACGGAAAAGTGGCGCGACTACTGGCAGTAGGACCAGGATTTTGCTGAACGATCTCAATATCATTGTTAGTAACTTTGCTGATAATGGCTACGTGACCATATTTAGACCAGCCTAAGACAATAATATCGTCAACTTGAGGTTTTGTGGGAGAGCCGTTATGGAATTGAAGTAAATTACGTTTAGGATTAAGATTTCCATCTGGTATCGAATCATCAAAAAATTGTTTGGCATGCCCATAACTGTCAGGCATTTTATGATTAAAGCGTTCATAATAGTAGCGCTTAATAAATTCGACACATTGATACTTTAATCCTAAATTATAGCCATCTGGTGCTATATTTCTTTCACTTACATGGCTGATTTTTCCATTGTAGTAAACCTTAACACCATTGAATTCATCGACAACCGTACCTATTTTGCTTTCATCGACAAAGAGATCTTCATATACATAATAAAAACTGAATCCTAATAATATTAATACAATAATTATTGGGAAGAAAACCTTTTTAGATTTAAGTAACATTTTGTTTTCCTATTATTTAGTATATTATCATTATGTTAATTATTAATTAAAAGTAAATTTAAGAAGCATGAATTAATTTTATGATTTTTATTTATGAAGTTAAGTACAATCTTTGAAATTATCAGAAACATCAGGAGAATAAATTAAATAACGTAAATTTTGTATATATATTACAATAATATAAAAAATACCCGTACACCAGATAATTTGTCTTACAATTATATTTTGTAAAGATTTCAGTCACTGGTTAATTATCCAAATCAGTAAATTGTGCTATAAAACTACATTGTGTATGTATTTAATTGTGGACGTAACGAGTAATTGTTATGCAAAACAAGTTCAGATTTAGCTTTTATTTCATTATCTGTTTATTGTTTTTCAGTGATATGAATGTGGTTTGGGCTGAAGACACAACAGCAGCTGTATCCACAGCCAGTGAGCCTAAATCTGTGGTCTGGTATGCTTGTCCGCTGGCAAATAATCATGTCAGCTATACAACCAAACCTTTAGATGTTCAGTGTCAGATTGCAAAGTATCCACCCGCAGATGATGATAATCTAAAAAAATATTCTCTGGAAAATCAGAATGCTCCGGGTTTGGAGCAGTTGCAACGCCTTTGGTACAGTGCTGAATTTGGACGAGACAGTGACTTAATGAAAACACCGGCTTCTCCCAAAATAGGTATTTCACTGCGACAACAGCCTCCGAAACCTGAAACTGTGACTATGATTAGAAATAAAAATAATATGGCTACAGTACCGGCTAAAATAATCACTATACCCAAACTGACACCAAAACAACTGGTTCAGCGTGATATTGCCAGTGAACAGAATGCATTGACAATAGCCCAGCAAAAGTTGCGTCAGGCACAAAAGCAGGGAGCAACAGCACAAATTCAGCGCTGGCAACAAAATATAACAGACCGGCAAGCCAATATCCGCGTATTAAAGCAGGAACTCAGCCGATACTAAAAATTAATTTGTTTGCTATTGAATAAATACAAATACTCAAACTTGCAGCCAGAATGTTACCGGTCCGTCATTAATCAGGGAAACCTGCATATTTGCGGCAAAGATACCAGTTTTAGTCACAATTTGTTTCTGGCATAATTCAACAAAATAATTATACAAATCATTGGCTTTTTCTGGTGCTGCACCTTTTGTAAAACTAGGGCGCATCCCTTTTTTAGTATCAGCAGCAAGCGTAAATTGTGAAACAACCAGTAACTGACCATTAGCCTGCTTAACGTTCAAATTCATTTTATTATCTTGATCACTAAAAATCCGATAACCAAGTACTTTGTCACAGAGACGTTCAGCTTTTTGTAAATCATCTTCTTCTTCCACACCTAATAGCACCAGTAATCCCTGATTTATTTGTCCGACTATTTCAGAGTTTACACAGACGCTGGCTTCTTTCACACGTTGTATTAATGCAATCATAGAAAATCCTGTTTCGAATCTGTTTGAATTTAAATTCATTTATAGATTACAGATTATTTAATCAATTTCATATGATTAAATAATCTGTAATCATATATAGCTTAAATCAGAAAATTTTGTGCATCAAAAAACGCCTGCTAGAGTACAGGCGTTTTTTGATTACTCTAAAACTTAATCAGCATCATGAATAAATTTTACCCCAGTTAACTGCGAAGCCAGAATAGCAGATTTAATCATGCGCAAGGCTTTAGGGCGGACAAAATTGCGTCTGGAGGCCAACACCACGCGCCGCTCCGGTGTCGGACTGGTAAATGGAATAATACTGAATAACAGATGATCATTCTCTGTTAAAGCTGTAGCTGGCATGACACTAATACCCAGACCACTGGCCACCATATGTCTGATTGTATTGATAGAACTTCCTTGGATGCTATTAGACAACCCTTGAATTTTCTGACGTGAAGCCAGTTCCTGGCAGCTAGCCAGTACATTATCACGCATACAGTTGCCCTCGGTGAGCAATAATACCCGTTCTTCACCCAGTTGCTTTGGTGTAACCTCGTCCAATTGCTCGAAAGCATGACCTTTCGGAACAATAACAAAAAAAGGCTCATCATAAAGCGGAATGGTTTCCAGTCCGGTTTCATGAAATGGCTCTGCTACCACAATGGCATCCAGATCACCGCGCTTAAGTGATTCTTTTAATACATCTGTATAATTTTCATCCAGCTGTAATGGCATTCCTGGGGCCATCTCTCGCAAAGATAAAATCAGCTTTGGCAGCAGATATGGTGCAATGGTAAAAATCAGACCGAGTTTAAATATTCCTTCCAGTTCACTCTGTTCCTGATTCGCCATCAGCTTAATGCGATCAGCTTCTTCAAGAACACGGCGAGCCTGTACCACAATTCGCTGACCAGCCTCAGTTGTCATTACCTCATTACTGCTGCGATCAAATAATGCCAGTCCGAGCTCCTCTTCCAGCTTCTTGATTGCAATGGATAAAGTAGGCTGGCTTACAAAACATCGCTGGGCAGCACGTCCAAAATGTTTTTCCTGAGCTACAGCCACAATATAGCGCAATTCAGTCAGCGTCATTAACTGGCCTTTTTCTTTCCTGTTTCAGGTAAAGTAATATTCAGTGCCAATACATCCATACCGTTTTTCTTTTCCTGAGAAATGTGAATATCATTTAAAGAAACATGAACATATTTTGATAACACTTCCAGTAACTCTTTTTGTAGTGTAGGTAAATAGTCCGGTGTATGAGTAGCTCGCTCCTGCGCAATAATAATTTGTAAACGATCGCGAGCCGTTTTTGCGGATTGTTGCTTTTTGCCAAAAAGAAAATCTATTATAGACATGTCTTATCCTCCAAACAGTCGCTTGAGAAAACCTTTTTTCTCAGTATCTAGAAAACGGATTGGACGATCCTCACCCAGCAGGCGAGCGACAACATCTTTATAAGCATCCGCAACAATAGAATTTTCCTGCAAAATAACCGGTGTGCCTGAATTAGATGCCTGTAATACATTTTGTGATTCCGGAATAACACCAATTAATGGAATACGCAAAATATCCTGAATATCCTGCACGGACAGCATTTCGCCTTTTTCAACACGTTCAGGTGAATAGCGGGTAATCAGTAAGTGTTCTTTCACTGGTGCACTGTTGGTTTCAGCACGACGTGATTTGCTGGATAAAATACCCAGAATACGGTCAGAGTCACGTACACTGGATATTTCCGGGTTGGTAGTGACAATGGCTTCATCGGCAAAATACAAAGCCATCAATGCGCCTTGCTCAATACCAGCCGGTGAATCGCAAACTACATATTCAAAGCCCATTTTCACGGTCAGATCTTTTAAAACTTTTTCTACACCGTCGCGGGTAAGCGCATCTTTATCCCGAGTCTGAGAAGCCGGTAACACATAAAGATTTTCGCAGTGTTTATCTTTAATTAATGCCTGATTCAGAGTAGCTTCATCCTGAATAACATTAATCAGATCATAAACTACACGGCGTTCGCAACCCATAATCAAATCCAGATTACGTAAGCCCACATCAAAATCAATTACCGCAGTTTTATGACCGGCTAAAGCCAGACCTGTTGAAATACTGGCACTGGTTGTGGTCTTACCAACACCACCTTTACCTGACGTCACCACAATAATCTTTGCCACAATCAAAATCCTTTTTGTTATATAAATGAATCTGTCAATACATTCAAAAATCAGTCATAAAATTAATGCGCCTGAATCGCACTAAGCACCAGCCGGTCATTCTGCAGAAAAATCTGTACAGGGTGACGATACAGATGTGCTGGTAATTGTTGATCAAAAATGCGATAAATTCCTGCTACAGATACCAGTTCAGCCTGCATAGATTGTGCAAAAATACGCGTATCCTTGTTTCCGGCAGCGCCAGCCAATGCCCGGCCGCGTAAAGGACCATAAATATGAATATTGCCATCTGCAATAATTTCCGCTCCTTCACTTACCAGTCCCAGAACAATTAAATCAGATTTTTCCGCGTAAACCTGCTGACCGGTACGAATAGTGCGATCTATCACCAGCGTCGGTAAGGCAGAAGCAGATGAAGTGATTTTTTCTTTTTCAGTAATTTGTGGTATTTGCGCCTCAGTTATAGCCTTGACGCGTGCACTGGCCTGTTCCTCTGGAAGAATGCTAAAAGCAATATTATGCTGTTTAGCCAGATTGGACCAAGATAAATCGGTATGGCGGATAGCAATAATGCGCAAATTATATCGTGCAAACAGCGCAATCAGCTTCGCTAAATTCACATTTGCCTGATTAGAAAGATTTTGCAGATCCAGAGTAAAAGGCATATTGCGTAAATTACCAAAACGTTCTGCCCGTTGCTTTAGTTCCTGGTTAATCAAAGTCAGATCATCTGTCAGTAATTGTACTGACAGCGTATCCAGACGCGCAGATTTCACATTAAAAGCAGCATTCATTAACGTGTTTGCCCAAGTAAATTATGGTTAGAATAATAGAGTAAGTATTGAAGTGTACCGTTTTGGTTAAGAGGCTTCAATTGCAACACATAGTCTCAGGTAAAATAATCGTCTTTTAATTTAGAAAAATTAATAATGACAACTAGTTCCATTTGCCTGAAAAAAGCACGCAGACCAAGCGTAAATATTGTTGGTGCAGGTAAGGTTGCCTCAACATTAGCCATAATCTGGCATCAAAGTAAACTGATTAATATTCAGGCTGTCTGGAATCGCAATTTTTCAGCTGCAGAGTATCTCAAAAATCACATACCGCACATCCAAGTACACAAACAACTGGAAACTTTACCACCAGCGGATATTATAGTCATAGGTGTTAGCGATCAGTTCATCGAAGAAATTGGTTGGAAAATACATCAAATTGACTGGCTAAAGGCTGACACATTGATACTTCATTTCAGTGGTGCATTAAATAGCAATATATTAGTACCACATAAGCAACAGAAATTATTAGTAGGTTCATTACATCCGGTATTTGCCTTTGCTTCGATAGAAACGGCCATCAATACTTTACCGGGGCATCCATGTGCAATAGAAGGTGATGAAGAAGCATTATCTTTATTATATAAGTTGGCACAGGCAGCAGACTTAATCTGCTTTAATATTGATTCTGCTCAGAAAAACCGTTACCACGCGGCTCTCTCCATAAGTGCAAATTTTTTAGTAACCTTAAATGCATTCGCAAGAAATATATTGACTTCCCTGTCTTTGCCACAAGAATTGGCAGAAGCTCTGGTAAATCAGCTAATGCAGCAAAATCTCAATCAATTGCAGATAATGTCTCCGGAAGAAGCCTTAACCGGCCCCATTAAACGTGGTGACAGCAATACCATTGCCCTCCACTGGCAAACATTAGAACAATCAGAACAAACACTATATAAAGTATTGGCAGAGCAAACCTTACACTTAACCTCATTGAGTGCAGAAAAACAGCAACAGATTTTGCAAATCATCAATTCACAAGAGAATTAGTTAGACAGTAAATACACAGCAAAGAATGCGAATTTGATGTAATCAAAAATAATGGATCAAAAATAAACTCAGTAAAAACAGTTAAGTGAGGAGGAAGTCAAAAATAAATGCAGGCAGGAGTTGACAGGGGCTTTGTGGAGGCGTATAGTTCGCCTTCTTCGCTGATGACGCGACACGAAACAAACGCACAGTTTAAAGTAGAACGCAGTCGAA
>NZ_JAAEDT010000004.1:0-39886 GCF_013346865.1 Snodgrassella sp. ESL0323
ATCCCGAACAGGACCGTGAAACGACCTAGCGCCGATGATAGTATGGATTGCCCATGTGAAAGTAGGACACCGCCAGACTCCCCATAGAAGAACCCGGTTGATTAGTCAGCCGGGTTTCTTACTTTAATACTGAGAAGTAAAACAGAAGAAAAACAATACCGCAGCAGCCTAATGGCTGCTGTTGCTGTATCTAGGTTAGAGAGGGGAAGGACTGCTGACGCAGCGCTTCGTAGAGGACGATGGCGGCGGCGTTGGACAGGTTTAGTGAGCGGATGTGCTCTGACTGCGGAATTCGCAGACATTGCTCGGCGCGTGCTTGTGCGAATGCCTGGGGCAGTCCGGTGGTTTCGCGACCGAAGAGAAAGTAGATTTGCTGATTGCGGTCGCTGTAGTCGAACTGAGTGTAGTTGCGTGTGCCGTAGGTTTCTATTCAGTAAATGAGTACTTTCAGACTGCTTATTCAGTATTATTCCAGATTATGATTGAACTCATTGACTTAATAATCCAGAAATAATAATAAGCTATTTTTATTTCAATTTAGTTTTATGTATGATTATTTTATAAATAATGCTATCACTGATTGCTATTCATCATTGATGAAATAGATTATGAGCCGACTTTAACAGCTATTTATCTGAACATAATTATTATGCCGGATAGTAAGACAGCTCTTATGATTTATCTTTATTATTCTGTTTAATTTGTATTTTCTTCTAATCAGACTCTTCCTGTCGTATGATTAGTATGATAAGTTTTGATCAGGAGACCATAGGGCTGAAATGTTTAGCTAATTGTTTATCAGGCAATCAAAGCTAATACAATTATTTTTCTTTGAATGGGTTTATTCAATGGACTTGATGCCCTAATAGTAATAGGTAATATAATGATAGGTTTGATGATTGTTACCCACGAGACAGTAGGGCAGGCAAATATGCAATTAATCCGGCATATTTTTGGTTCTGTACCGGATAAAGTTGCTTTAATCGGGGTACGTAGTAGTGATTCAGTTGAAAGTATACATGCTGAGGTTGTAGAAAAACTGGCTTCTTTGGATTATGGTCACGGTGTATTGATTCTCACTGATATTTTCGGTGCTACACCTTGTAATCTGGTGCGCCGGTTAATTCAGAGTGACAATGTAATTCTGCTAACCGGTCTTAATGCTCCAATGCTGGTTAAGGCACTTCAACATTTTACTAAAGCAGATGATGTACATAAATTTGCAGATGAAGTTAAAGCTGCTGCTATTGCTGGCATTATGACTATTTCTAATCAGGATGAGCTTTGAAATGGTAAAAAAGGAAGTAGAGATTATTAACAAGCTTGGTTTGCATGCACGGGCGTCGAATAAATTTACACAGGTAGCCAGCCGGTTTCAGTGCGAAGTATGGGTAACTCGGAAAGATCGCCGCGTTAACGGTAAAAGTATCATGGGATTAATGATGTTGGCTGCTGCACAAGGTAGTGTAATTGAACTGGAAACCGATGGTGTTGATGAAAGTCAGGCAATGCAAGCGCTGATTGAGCTGATTAATAATTATTTTGGTGAAGACGAATAATGAGTATTGTGCTGCATGGTGTTGCAGTGGGAACAGGTGTCGCCATCGGTCGTGCTCATCTGGTGGTGCGTGGTATGGACGATGTGCCACATCAGGAGTTGTCGATCGAAGAAGTGCCTGCAGAAATTGCCCGTTATGAGCAGGCAATCAAAACAACTCGCCGCCAGTTAGAGCAGTTGCGTACAGATATTCCCCAGAATGCACCTTCAGAACTGGGAGCGTTTATTTCACTGCACCTGATGCTGGTGGGTGATGTGAGTCTGTCTAGAGAACCTGTTGATATTATTGAAGCACAATGTGTTAATGCAGAATGGGCATTAAAACTGCAAACAGATAAACTTTCAGATCAGTTTGATGCAATTGAAGATAATTATTTACGTGCACGCAAGCAGGATATGCTGCAGGTAGTTGAGCGTATATTTAAAAATCTGATTGGTTTATCGACAGAAGTCATTACTGAAGCTGAAGATTTTGAAGAAGATACGATTCTTGTTGCCCACGATTTATCGCCGGCAGATACGGTTTTTTTTAAAGACAGCCGTATTGCTGCGTTTGTTACTGATGCCGGCGGACCGACTAGTCATACTGCGATTCTGGGGCGTAGCCTCGATATTCCTTCTGTGATTGCACTGGGCTATGCGCGGGAATTAATTAATGAAGATGAGCTGATTATTGTAGATGGCTCAATGGGTGTGGTTATTATTGCACCTGATGATATTATTCTAAAGGAATACCGCCGGCGTTTGCGGGAATTTCGCAGCTTAAGACGGCAGTTAAATAAACTTAAGAATACGGCAGCAACAACACTAGATGGAATCAATATTGAGTTGTTGGGTAATATTGAAAGTGCTAATGATATAAAGGCACTTCATAGCTTGGGTATGGATGGTATCGGACTGTATCGCAGTGAGTTTTTTTATCTGAACCGTGATGCTCTGCCTACAGAAGATGAACTGTATACCGAATATGCTGATGTGGTTAAAAAGCTTAAGGGTAAACCTTTAACCATACGGACAATTGATTTAGGTGTAGATAAAAATCCGCGCTGGTTTGGTCCCAGTCACACGATGAATCCGGCTTTGGGATTGACCGGTATTCGTTTGTGTTTGGCTGAACCTGTGATGTTCCGTACCCAGATGCGGGCAATTATGCGGGCCGCGGTTTTGGGACCAGTACGCATGATGTGGCCAATGATTTCCTCAGTAACAGAGATACAGCAGTGTTTAACTCATCTAAATACTGCTAAACAACAGTTACATGATCGCTTTGAAACCTTTGATGAAAATATTCAGGTTGGGGCGATGATAGAGATTCCGTCAGCTGCATTAACAGTTAATTCTATTTTGAAGATGATTGATTTCGTTTCAGTCGGTACTAATGATTTAATTCAGTATACGCTGGCGGCAGACCGTAATGATGAAAGTGTGAGTTATTTATATCAGCCGGGTCATCCTGCGGTACTGAAGTTATTGTTGCATGTTATTCGTACCGCTGCACGTCTGAATAAACCAGTATCTGTGTGCGGAGAAATGGCTGGTGATGCTCAATATACACGGTTATTGATGGCGATGGGGCTGCGCCGGTTTTCGATGAATGCAAATAATATTCTGGCGGTGAAAAATCAGATTATTCAAAGTGATCTGCTAATGCTTGAAACCGAAGTACAGAAAATATTACGTAATGATGATCCAGATAAAGCATTAAAATTACTGAAAAAATTAAATTCTTCACATGAATTATCTGAAAGTGCAGATTAAATAAATTGTTTTGTCTGACTTAGCACAGTTTAACTGCGTTTAATGATGATTTTTCTATAATATTTTTGTCAGTATTGTTTTTGCCTGACAATCAGTATTGAGTAAGTAGTGTTTTCCCGCAAATTGTCCACCGGTATTCCCTCCCTTGGTATCGGTGGTTTTTTTTATTTATTTTTATATATGCTATATAAGTATTAAAAATGATTTATGCAATTAATATGATATTGTAATATTGATGGACTAGACTCAATAACTGTATTGCCAGAATGATTAATTGCAGGTTTGTGTCTTGAGTAAACTGTTATAATAGTAGTCTATTTTTATACAATAAACTGATAATTCATGATGCAAGAACATTATTGTCCCGAAAAAATTGAGCCGGCTGCACAAGCGCGCTGGCAGGAATACCGTTTATTTAACGCTAAAGATTTTAATCCGAAACCTAAATATTATTGTCTGTCGATGTTTCCTTACCCCTCGGGTAAGTTACATATGGGACATGTGCGTAACTACACCATTGGTGATGTACTGAGCCGTTATCGCTTGCTTAATGGGTTTAATGTGATGCAGCCGATGGGCTGGGATGCATTTGGTTTGCCTGCTGAAAATGCTGCAATGAAACATCAGGTAGCACCGGCACAATGGACTTATGACAACATAGCTTATATGAAAAAGCAGTTGCAGAGTTTGGGTTTTGCGATTGACTGGGAGCGGGAAATTGCGACCTGTACACCGGAATATTATCGCTGGGAACAGTGGTTGTTTGTGCGTTTATTCCAGAAGGGCATTATTTATAAGAAAAACGGAACAGTAAACTGGGATCCGGTGGATCAGACTGTACTGGCCAATGAGCAGGTTGTAGACGGTCGTGGCTGGCGTTCTGGTGCCATTGTAGAAAAACGTGAAATCCCGATGTATTACTTCAGGATTACGGATTATGCTGAAGAACTGCTCAATGGTCTGGATACACTGGAACATTGGCCTGAGCAGGTAAAAACCATGCAGCGCAACTGGATTGGCAAGTCACGCGGGATGCAGGTACGGTTTGCACTGGCTGAAGACAGTAAAGCGGGATTAACCGGTGAGTATGCAGATTTTGTACAGGTATATACCACACGTCCTGATACACTGATGGGAGCAACTTATGTTGCTGTTGCTGCAGAACATCCGCTAGCGACAGCTGCCGCTGCTGATAACCCTCAGTTACAGCAGTTTATTGCTG
Organism: Snodgrassella sp. ESL0323; assembly: GCF_013346865.1. NCBI lineage: Bacteria > Pseudomonadati > Pseudomonadota > Betaproteobacteria > Neisseriales > Neisseriaceae > Snodgrassella > Snodgrassella sp. ESL0323. Next base: position 4,539 of record NZ_JAAEDT010000004.1, read on the forward strand.
AGTGCAAGGCTGGTTCTGTGGCTGAAGCAGACATGGCCACGATGGAGAAGAAAGGTATGCCTACCGGACGCTTTGCCATCAATCCGCTTAATGGCGATGTACTGCCGGTCTGGGTGGCCAATTATGTGCTGTGGGGATATGGTGATGGTGCGGTAATGGCTGTTCCGGCGCATGATGAACGTGATTTTGAATTTGCCACTAAATATCAGCTACCAGTAAAACAAGTAATTGCCTCTACGCAGAATACAGATACTTTTAATGCAAGCGCGTGGCAGGAATGGTATGGCAGTAAAGAGCAGACACAGTGTGTTAACAGCGGTGAACTGGATGGTCTGGATTTTTATGCGGCATTTGAGCGTGTTGGTGAGATTTTACAGGCTAAAAATGCCGGTGCACCGAAAACACAATATCGCCTGCGTGACTGGGGTATTTCCCGGCAGCGTTACTGGGGTTGCCCGATTCCGATTATCCATTGTGATGATTGTGGTGATGTCACTGTTCCGGAAGAACAGTTGCCAGTTGTATTACCGGAAAATGTGGTACCGGATGGTGCCGGTTCTCCGTTAGCCAGAATGCCGGAATTTTACGAAACTACCTGTCCATGCTGTGGTAAACCGGCTCGTCGGGAAACTGACACTATGGATACTTTTGTTGAATCGAGCTGGTATGCGGTACGGTATGCATCACCACATTGCAATACCGCAATGGTGGATAAAGAGGCTGCTAATTACTGGATGAATGCAGACCAGTATATCGGTGGTATTGAACACGCTATTTTACATCTGCTCTATGCCCGTTTCTTTACAAAGTTAATGCGCGATGAGGGGCTGCTGAATGTAGATGAGCCATTTGCCCGCTTACTTACTCAGGGTATGGTGGTATGTGAAACGTATTATCGTGAAGGTGCTAATGGCAGCAAAGAATGGATTGCACCGCAAGATGTAGATTTGCAGCGGGATGATAAAGGCCGGCCTCTGGCTGCAACCCTGAAAGCAGATGGTAAACCGGTGTGTATCGGTGGCATTGAGAAAATGTCTAAATCCAAAAATAATGGTGTGGATCCGCAAGAGCTGATTGACCGCTATGGTGCGGATACTGCGCGATTGTTTATGATGTTTGCTGCACCGCCTGAGCAATCACTGGAGTGGTCAGATGCCGGGGTAGAGGGTGCGCATCGCTTCCTGCGCCGTTTGTGGCGTACTGTATATGATTATTTACAGCAGGGTGCAGGTGTAACTGCATTTACCGGCAGTCAGGATAATTTGTCTGCCGACCTGAAAGCGCTGCGGTTGAAACTGCATAGCACAGTCGCCAAAGTAACCGATGATTATGGTCGCCGGCAGCAATTTAATACCGCAATTGCTGCGGTTATGGAATTGCTGAATCAGTATGACCGGACTGATTGCACTACAGAAGCAGGGCGCGCCGTGGCACAGGAAGTGCTGGAGTGCGTATTGCGTCTGTTATGGCCGATTGTGCCTCATGTGTGTGAAACATTATGGAATGAGCTGTCTCCGCAGAAAACACTGTGGGATGCTGCATGGCCATGTGTTGATGAAGCCGCACTGGTACAGGATGAAATTACCCTGATGGTTCAGGTAAATGGTAAGCTGCGCGGACAGATTACAGTTTCTGCCGATAGTAGTAATGATGAAGTACAGGCAGCAGCATTGGCTGATCCGGCCATACAGCGATTTGTGGATGGCAAAACACCGAAAAAAGTTATTGTTGTGCCAAAACGATTAGTCAATATTGTTGTCTGATCGCATCATCCGATGAAAAAGACATGTTATTAACATGTCTTTTTTATTACATAAATTAATTACGGCGAAATACGCCTAGATTATTTGGCGCCTGTAGCGCAAATAATTCAGGGTAGAGTATAGGCGATGAGATAGTCTCCCATCTTCGTACCGAATGAGCTATGACCACCAGCCATTTGTACTACATATTGTTTACCATTAACGGCATACGTCATTGGTGTAGCCTGTCCGCCGGCAGGCAAACGTGTCTGCCATAATAAATCTCCGTTACTGGTATCGTATGCACGCAGATAGTTGTCCTGAGTTGCACTGACAAACATAATATTACCCGCTGTGGATATTGAGCCACCCAGACCCGGAACGCCAATTTTTAATGGTGGTAATTCAAATAATTTCGGCAGACTGTCACGAATCGTGCCAATACGCTTTTTCCACACTACTTGGTTAGTCTGCAAATCAACACCAGCTACAAATCCCCATGCTGGTTGTTTACAAGGTAAACCTATTGGTGACAGAAAAGGGCTAATTTCTACCCCATAAGGAGCGCCATACATTGGCTGGATACCATTCTCAGTACCTGCGCCCTGTTTTTGCTGAGCCCTGTCGGGGTTAGCCGGAATCAGGCGGGAAACGAAGGGCAATCCGATTGGGTTCATCAGAGCAATTTGCCGATCCTGATTGACAGATATACCACCCCATTCAAATACCCCCAGATTACCCGGAAATACCAATGTGCCATTTTCAGAAGGTGGTGTATAAATGCCATTGTAATTTAAGCGCTTAAACTGGATGCGGCACAGAAGCTGGTCAAACATGGTTGCTCCCCACATATCTTTATCAGTCAGTTTGTCTTTCGGCATCAGACTTAAAGCTGAGAAAGGCTGGGTAGCTGCATAATGTTCACCCTGTGTTGGTTTACCATGTTTCAGAGTCTGTGGTACCGGCTGTTCAGTAGCTGGCACAATAGGTTGGCCAGTTTCACGGTTGAGGACAAAAATATTACCGGTTTTGGTCAGCACATAAATAGCAGCAATCCGTTTACCGGATGATATTGTAATGTCCATCAGTGAAGGCTGAGCCGGAACGTCCATATCCCAAAGATCATGGTGAGTAGTCTGAAAATGCCATAGCAGTTTACCGGTTGAGGCATTCAGTGCCACAAGAGAGTTGGCATAACGTTCTTTTAACTTATTACGGTGACCACCCCAGATGTCCGGTGTGCTCACTCCGGTGGGTATATATACAATATTACGCCGCTGGTCGTAGGCCAGAGGTGCCCATGCATTGGGTGAATTATGCACGAAATTGGTCTTTTCACCCGGCATCGCATTCGGGTTTTCCGCACCAGTATCAAATACCCATTTTAATTGGCCGTTATTGACATCATAACCACGAATTACACCGGAAGGTTCTTTAGTTGAGAGATTATCCGTTACTGAACCACCGATAATAATCGTACTAGGTGTTACAACAGGCGGTGAAGTCGGATTATATCCTCCCAAAAAAGCGTAAGGCATTTGGGCTTGCAGATTAATTTCACCGTTATGACCGAAATCCGGACATTTCTGACCAGTTTGTGCATTGACGGCAATTAAACGGCCATCATTAACCGGTAATAAAACTTTTTGCGGACAAATAGCGGATGCGGTGGTCTCAGAACTATGTGCTGTCGTAGCATCATAATAGCTGACACCACGACAAGTCAAATGCTGAAAAGTTCTGTTGCTGCGCAATTCAGGGTCAAAACGCCATAAACGTTTGCCGGTAGTGGCATCCAGAGCATCCAGAAACTGGTGTGGTGTACAGATAAAGAGTTTATTGCCGATTTTGATCGGTGTTAGTTCATTAGTGGTTTCTGCTGAATCATTAGCAGTTTTGAAATCACCAGTACGGTAAGTCCAGGCTACTTTAAGCTGTTTAACATTAGCGGTATTGATTTGAGTTAATGGTGAATAACGTGTTCCGTCCTGAGTACGACCATACGCCGGCCAGTCTTCTGCTGCTACACCATTATCGTCTGCCGCTGGTGCCGGCTGGAGGCGAGTAATGGTGCCATTAATTTGCTGCGGATCATGACTGATGCTGTAGAACATCACACCTAGTATCGTAATTAATGCTATTGTAATAATTAATTTTCCACTTCGTGAAGCTGATATATGCCGTGTTGGCCACGGAGTTAAAAGCCATAATCCAAACAGAAATAGCAAGTCAAAACGTGGTGCTAATGCCCAGAAATCGGTGCCGGACTCCCATAAACTCCAGATTAGCGTAATAAACAGAATAATTGCATATAACCACAGGCAGCTACTGCGCTGATACTGATACAGAACAGTAAACAGACTCAGTAACAGGGCAATCATGGCATAAAAGGGCGAACCACCCAGGCATATTAGCCATATCCCTCCAATTAGCAGGTAGATAACAGTTAGCCAAAGTTCCAGCAAAGTGATTATTCTGGCGACGGAAAATGATCTAAATATTTTCATAATACTTCTGTTAACCTGTTTTTATAAAAAAATACTACTAAAATTATTATAATAAACAATATATAAGATGAAAATGTATATATATTAATGAATAGGAAATTTACTATAATATTCAGAATCTGGTTAAACAGGTCAGGTATTTCAAAGCGCAAGCACAGCTTACTTTTTTACATCAGGATGGCACTGCCATTTTTTACCTTATGATTATTATTGGAAATAAATATAAGAAAAATAATGATATTAAATTATTATAGATAATAGTTTGTGTACTAAATAGAAAATACTATAAGCAGTCAAAAATTAATCGGCTTTTTGAAAAAGTATGCATACTAGTACCGGTATTAACGCTACAACGGTGTAGGTTAAACTAAATATTTAAAATTTTCTGGACTGAATGATATCTCGTGATTAAATCCAGACAAATTGCAGATTTATCTATTCGAATAATAATTTTGAGTTAAACAAAGATAAATTTACAGGGATAATAATTCTTAAACAAATTTAGCGTTTAATCTGCTGTGGATTTTAAATACTGTAAATAAAAATTTTATCCTTAGGATAATAAATGTGCATCTAATGTATATTTATTAGTACTATTATAATTATTAATGAAAACTATTTGCATAAGATGTTTTAATATATATTTGAAATAACTGAATAATTCTATATATATTTTTTTTAATAAATATTGCATAATATGCAAATATTAAAAAATGATTATAAATGTTAAAATCCATTAAATTTAATATCATTTATTATATGAAAATATTGTTAACTTATTTAATAAACACCAATTTGAAAACATTGATTCAGGCATGAAAATGAATAACTTTAAGCAGAAAAAATTAAATTCAATTATACACACACTAATATTTAAACTTTCACTAGGAACCCTGGCGCTACTTCCGGTATCAGTAAATGCAGATACATCGATTAATGATACTAATATCGGGAATTACAAAACAACTGGAATTAACATTAACGACAATGTAAATATAAATATAAATACAACAAACGACACTGCCCCACATATTGATATTGATCAGAATAGTAGTAGCGGAATGGGGCTTGTCGCAGCTTCCGACAAAAATACAACTATTATTGGTGGTCCATTTAGGATTCAAAGTCGGAGATATAGTGAGGATAATAGGATTTTTTCGGGTATTCATCTATCGAGTAGATCTAACTTGGTTTCATATAGTGACCTTGACATAGATATTGCAAGTGGTAAAGGCATTTATCTGGCCAGTGGAGGAAATGGCGAGTTTAACGGTAAAGTAAACATAAAAAGTGGAGACTATAGTATAGGAATACATTCTTATGCTGGTTCATCCCCAATGGGTACAACAGGTATATTTAATGATGTGGTAGAAATAAATACCAATGGTAAAGGAAGTCGGGGTATTGCGTCTGTTAGAAACCAGAATCCAAAAGCACAAGGAAATAAACTAATTTTTAACAATAAGGCGATTATCAATGTAAAAGACTCCACTTTAGATTCTTCTACTACTGGGATTAGCGTAATTCAATATCCACTTCCTCCTGGAGAAACCTTCACAGGCAGAGGCGATTTGATACATTTCAAAAATGGTCTTGATCTTACTGTTGCTGGCGGTACTGCAATTTTAATGGACCAAATCCAGGGTAAATTAAAAATTGAAGATGGTTCAAATGATAACCGTATCGTTGTTCAGGATCCTGAAGGCTTTAAGGCGATAAAAGCAAAAGCCGGCGAAGTGATCATTAATGGTAAATCAGAGATTATTGGAGATATTTTTTCAAGTGAAAATAAAGATTTTCGGGATAAAGGAGTAGTCAATTTAACTCTGACTGACGGATCAATGTTATTAAGCTCTTTAGACAATGATGGTGGTGCAGGTGAGATTAATCTTGGCCTTTCCGGTAACCATAGCCAGTGGAAAATGACCGGCAGTTCAAATATTAACACCCTGAAACTCGCTGACGATGCCAAAGTTAGATTTGGTTATGACTATGCTACTCCCGATACTGCCACTCGCCTTAACCAAACCAACGCTATGACATTAACCGCCGATTCATTAGAAGGTAATGGCATATTCGAAATGCGAACTGCTATCGGTAAGTTTGAGAATCATGATGTATTGAAAATAACCGGTTCTGGGCAGGCAACAGGTGATCATAAAATTATGGTTAATGATGCACAAACTGGCGATGCCCGGGTAGACGGAAGTGAGACATTTAGGTTGGTTGAAACTGAAGGCGGTGATGCTAACTTTACTTTGGCAACACCTTATGTTGATGTTGGTGCTTTTAAATATAATAAACTGAGCCAAGTTACCGATCGTGGTAATGGTAGTAAAGATTGGGTACTGTCTACATCGTCGAATAGCCAAACGCCAGAGCTGTCTGATACTGCGCAAGAAGCAGCCAATATTCTTAATACAAATTATTTAATGAATTATGTTGAAACACAAACCTTATTACAAAGAATGGGACAAATCCGTACCGATGATACAGCCAGCGGTAAAGTATGGGGCAGAATATATACCGGTAAATTAAGCTCATTTAATGATAATCGGTTGTCTGGTTTTGACATGGATTATTATGGATTACAGTTGGGTTTAGACCGCAAACTGAATTATGATAAAGTGAATCTTTATTATGGTGTAATGGGCGGACTAAGCCGGGGTGAAGTTGATCACAATGTTGGTGACGGCAGTACCAAAAACTATTCACTGGGATTCTATGGTACGTTACAAAGCCAGAATGGTTTTTATCTTGATGGTTTAGTCAAGTATATGCATATGACCAACAAGTTCAATAGTATGACCGCAGGAGGCTATCATGTTAAAGGAGATGGCAATACCAATGGTTTTTCCATAGGAGCAGAAGTAGGCAAACGTATTCATTTATCCGGTGCAGCAAACGCGGATGAGGGTTGGTATTTAGAACCACAGGCTCAGCTTACTTATTCACATCAGGATGGAGCCACCATAAATGCGACCAATGGATTAAGTACGAGACTGGCCAGTTATAATTCATTAATAGGGCGTGCCAGTATTATTTTAGGTTATACCATTCAGAGTGGTAAAAACCCGGTGGATGTATATTTTAAAACGGGTTACCAGAAAGAATTTGATGGAGAAACCTCTTATACCTTTAATCGCACAGTAAAAGAGAAATATAAATTTGATGGCAACTGGTGGGATAACGGTATTGGTGTGAATATGCGTCTGAACCGCAATCATCATATTTATGGTGATATGGTTTATTCTGCAGGAAACAAATTTAATCAGAAGCAGATTAATGCGGGATATCGTTACAACTTTTAACCAGAATGTTATTACAGACTAAAGCTAAAATTTAGCGAAGACTGATGTTTAAAAGTAGGTTTAATCATGGTGGTGCCGGATAATTCTGGTACCACCATTTTGGTGTTTAGTTGATTATTGGTCAATGTATATAGGAAATATGGCTATTAATATTAATTTATTGAATGTAATTATGAACTAGTCAGAGACTATGCAGTTATACATTTTAAATGGATGCGTTTAGTAGTGATATCAATGGTTGAGTATAAACAATTTAATTATTTAAAATGCATAATTACTTTTTCTTTGATTGATACTAATCAGCTGTTGCCGGATAGCTGTTGCTGTTTAAGTTACAGTCTGTCTGAATAGGTGAATAGTATTCAGAGTAAATCTTTTTCATGCTGCTCCATCCAGTTTGCGATGGAAACCAAAGCCGGTTTTAAAGTTTTTCCCAGTGCTGTTATCTGATATTCAACTTTAGGCGGTACTTCCGGGTAGAGCTTTCTGGTAATTAATCCTTTTTGCTCAAACAGCTTTAGCTGTTTTGTTAATTCTTTCTGAGTAATTGGTGCGATGGCTCGCTTTAATTCGCCAAAACGAATGGGTTGATCATTAATAATCAGGCGATACAGGATAGGAATAGCCCATTTTCCTGAAATTAAATTAACAAATTTAACCATAGGACAATGATAAATATCAGTGGTATTTTTTTCAGTGTGCATAACTATTTTCCATTAGTATCTATTTGGTACCTACTTTCATAAGTAAACCGGTTAAATTATACTGAATTTTATTTTTGAAAGGGAATCTATGAACAGGTTAGCGGGTAAATATACACTGATTACAGGCGGAAGCAGTGGAATAGGGTTGGCAACTGCCAGAGAATTTATTGCCGAAGGTGCGACAGTAGCCATAACCGGCAGAAATAAAGACAGATTACTGGCAGCGAAGCAGGAATTAGGTGCAGATGTAATAATATTGCAAAGTGATACTTCTGATGTTGAAGAACAAAAGCTTCTGGCTGCACAGTTAACCAAAATGTGGCCTAGATTAGATGGCGTATATGTTAATGCGGCCGATGTCACTCATCTGCCGGTAACTGATTGGAATGAAAATACTTTTGACAGGGTAATGAATACTAATTTCAAGGGGCCGTTTTTTCTGATACAGGCGCTGTTACCTTTGCTGGCTGATCCCTGTTCGGTTATTTTGTGCGGTACGGTAAGTACCAAAATCGGTTTACCGCAAAGCAGTATTTATGCGTCCAGTAAAGCTGCTCTCTGTTCATTAGCCAAAACACTGTCGGGAGAGCTGTTATCCAGAAATATTCGCTTCAACTGTTTAGTTCCCGGCCCGACAGACACGCCGGCGCATATGAATTTAAATACCACTGACGCGGATGCTGTCAAACATTTACAGCAGGAAATTAAGGCATTAGTACCGTTAGGACGTTTGGGCAAACCGATAGAGCTGGCTAAAGCCGCTGTTTTTCTGGCCTCGGATGAATCATCTTTTATGCTCGGTGCGGAAATACTGGTAGATGGGGGGGTAGGTAATATCTAATTTTAGTTTTTTGATAAAAAAATAATGATGTTATTTACGTAAATTCAGTAGTAAATCTCTAAAGACGTTCGGATCTTTAATAAAGGTAATTTCTCCTGCCTGCGGAAAATGGTAATCAAGCAGGCGGGAAACCCAGAAGCGAATACATGCAGCTCGCTGTGCAATCGGAAAGTAATCTTGTTCAGCGGAAGTCAGCGGGCGTATGCTTTCATAGCCGTGTATAAATGCTTGTTGCAGATTTTGGTCGATATGATTGTCTGCACGACGTGCCCAGTCGTTAACGGCAATGGCAAGGTCATACATGAAATTACCGTTACATGCATAATAGAAATCAATAAATCCAGCTACCTGTTCACCATCCAGCAAAACATTATCGCGGAATAAATCGGCATGGATGATACCCGCAGGCAGATTTGTACGTTCATGTGCATCAAAGAAAGCAATTTCTGCTTGTAATAACTGCTGATCTTCCGGATTCAGAAAGGGTAATAAGCGGGTACTGGCCTCATGCCACCAGCCAGTGTAACGCGGATTGTGCATTTTCTGCGTGAATTCGCTACCGGCCAGATGCATTTTAGCCAGCATCGCTCCGGTATTGAAACATTGCTGTACGGATGGGCTGCTGGTATCGCTGCCGGTTAAGCAGGTTACCAGACAGGCTGGTTTGCCAACTAGAGTGCTGTCCAGACGACCGTCAGTTCGGGCAATAGGAGCAGGACAGGCTACGCCGTGAGCACTCAGATGCCGGGTTAAATCTAAAAAGAAGGGCAGCTCATCCTGTGTCATGGCTTCAAAAACAGTCAGTACAAAGCGCCCTTGTGTGGTGGTTACAAAATAATTGCTGTTAGTAACGCCCTGAGCGATACCTTGTAAACCAATAAACCGACCTAAGTGATAATCACGCAGAAAGCTGCGCATTTCATCATCGCTAACGCTGGTGTAAACCGACATAAATATAACCAATAAACAGAATTAAACGAAAAGTTTAAACCTGAGACAGGATGTTTAAACAAATTGCAAGCATGATGGCAATAAAGGGCTGATGTCAAGTATTTATTCGAATGATTGCTTATGAACGGTAGTTTATAGAAAACTTGTTATCTGATGATGTTTAAATTGAATGATGGATATGACATATAAAGGGCTGAAATAGAAATTGGGTAATTTGTAAGCCAATATTCCGGGCGGTACAACTAAATCGGAAAGTATTTTATCTTTATTGCATATAATAAAATAGAATAAGTGAATGCATAAGGGCTATTTCACAACTTATTTACTTTTGCGTATTCTTAGCTGGCACTAGGTATCAAACGCGGGCAGAAAGCTTGCCGGCGCAGGAGTATAAAATGAATTTATCTTTGCTCGCGAACATTATGGTGTTCGCATTGTTATTATGGGTACTGAGCCGTACGCATTCAACCCAATGGAGTTTATCCAAAAAAGTATTATTGGGTATGATTCTTGGTATTGGATTGGGTTTAGGGCTGCAATTGATTTACGGAGCATCCAGCCCGGTAATCCGTATTTCTGTACAATGGTTTGATGTAGTCGGCAACGGCTATGTACAGTTATTGCAGATGGTTGTTATGCCGTTGGTGTTTGCTTCAATTCTGAGTGCTGTGGCGCGATTACATAATGCTGCTCAGCTAGGCAAAATCAGTCTGATGACTATCGGCGTGTTACTGTTTACGACGGCGATGGCTGCATTGATCGGTACTTTGCTGACCAGTCTGTTTGGTCTGACTGCCAACGGTCTGATTCAGGGAGAAGCTGAAACTGCGCGCTTTAATGCAATTCAGGCTAATTATGTTGGCAAGGTAGCAGATTTAAATGTACCGCAGCTATTACTGTCTTTTATTCCAAAAAATCCGTTTGCTGATTTAACCGGAGCCAATCCGACCTCTATTATCAGTGTGGTTATTTTTGCTGTATTTCTCGGTATGGCCGCATTGAAGTTATTAAAAGATGATGCTGCTAAGGGTGAGCAGGTGTTACGGGCAATTGATATTTTACAAAGCTGGGTAATGAAATTGGTACGGATAGTAATGCTGTTAACTCCCTATGGTGTCATGGCACTGATGACTAAAGTAGTGGCTTCTTCAAATATACAGGAGATTATTAAGCTGGGAGGCTTTGTACTGGTTTCGTATCTGGCACTGGCTCTGATGTTCGGGGTACATGGTCTGTTACTGGGCATATTTGGGATCAATCCAGGTAAATATTTTCAGAAAATATGGCCGGTACTGACTTTTGCATTTACCAGTCGCTCCAGCGCTGCTTCTATTCCGCTTAATATCGAGGCTCAGACGCAGCGTCTTGGTGTACCGAAAACTATTGCCGGTTTTGCTGCTTCTTTTGGTGCAACTATCGGACAGAATGGTTGTGCCGGTTTGTATCCGGCGATGCTCGCCACCATGATTGCGCCAACTGTAGGTATCAATACTCTGGATCCATGGTGGATTGCAACACTGGTCGGGATGGTGACTATCAGTTCTGCAGGTGTGGCCGGTGTGGGCGGCGGAGCTACATTTGCGGCGCTGATTGTGCTGCCGGCAATGGGTTTGCCGATTACACTGGTGGCTTTACTGATTTCTGTAGAGCCATTGATTGATATGGGGCGTACAGCATTGAATGTCAGCGGTGCGATGACAGCAGGAACGTTAACCAGCCAGTGGCTGCATCAGACTAATAAAAAAATATTAAATAGTACGGAGCACGGCAGACTGGTACATTAATGCAGTAGGTACTTAAAACTATTTTGTCATACTTAGCAGCCGGTCTGTGACAGCAGAGTGGCTGCTTTTTTTCGCTTAAATTCTCTTAATATGGGGCATGATCGGATTAAGGTTTACAGACAGGTAATTAAACAGGACAGTTAATCATTTAACTGTCCTGTTTGGATAATACTATGATGATGTCGCAAGTAATCAGGCGGTAGAGGCTGCCTGTCAGGCTTTTACTAAAGATATTATTTGTTTTGTAAAACGATTTGTAGCATACGCCGGATAGGTTCTGCGGCACCCCATAAAAGCTGGTCACCTACGGTAAACGCACTGATATATTCTCCACCCATGCCCATTTTGCGGATGCGCCCTACTGGTACAGTTAATGTGCCAGTTACTGCTGCGGGTGTCAGCTCATGCATAGATGCGGTTTTTTCATTAGGTACAACTTTTACCCAGTCATTGGCAGCGGCAAGAATTTTCTCAATTTCTGCTACGGGTAAATCCTGTTTCAGTTTTAAGGTGAGTGCCTGACTGTGGCAGCGCATTGCGCCGACACGGACACACAAGCCGTCGATAACGATTGGCTGGGCACTGCGACCTAAAATTTTATTGGTTTCTACAGCACCTTTCCATTCTTCTTTAGACTGACCGTTACCCAGATCAGCATCAATCCATGGAATCAGACTACCGGCAAGAGGAACGCCGAACTGAGCCCGCGGGTATGCTTCACTGCGTAAAAAATCGGCAACTTTTCGGTCTATGGCTAAAATAGCACTAGCCGGATCGGCCAGTTCTGAACTAACCTGATTTTCAATGGCACCCATTGCACTAATCAGTTCACGCATATTCTGGGCGCCGGCACCGGATGCTGCCTGATAGGTCATGCTGGTAGCCCATTCCACTAAATCCTGTTCAAACAGGCCGCCCAGAGCCATTAGCATCAGTGACACTGTACAATTACCGCCAACAAAATCTTTGATACCGTTTGACAGGGCGCTATCAATCACTGCGCGGTTCACCGGATCAAGTACGATGACTGCTTTATCGCTCATGCGCAGAGTGGATGCGGCATCAATCCAGTACCCCTGCCAGCCCTGATCACGCAGCGGCTGGTGGATTGCTTTGGTATAGTCGCCACCCTGACAGGTAACGATAATATCCATTTGAGCCAGAGCATCCAGATTACGGGCATCCAGCAGTGTTTTTGCTGTCTGACCAAAATCAGGTGCGGCTGCACCGGCTGCTGATGTTGTGAAAAAATACGCATCTGCAATAGTTTGAAAATCATTTTCTTCCTGCATGCGCTGCATTAATACTGAACCTACCATACCGCGCCAGCCAACAAAACCTACTTTCACCGGGTGCTCCTTAAAACAATTCAATTTAATCAAAATTTCTGTTACCAGATACCAGAATGCTATCCGGTCTTTTAACCATAATCCCGGCTGTTTGTAAACAGATAATTACTATCCTGATAAATTTCAGGCTGTACAGCTTATCTTTTGCCGGATTTATAGTGTCAATTCAATACGGTTATCCCACTCATCTTAATTAGAAGATATTTACATAGTTTATTTTATGAGGTTGCTAGCTTTTTTCTAAACTTCATAACTTTATGTCTATTTCCACAAACTTTCATGCTACACCAGCGTCTTTTGTGTGCTTTTGTCTTATCATAGAACCACAGCACACAGTCTTTGTGCTCGCATTGTTTTACTAAACTAAAATCTTCTTGCGCGATTAGCTTTGCTGTAGCCTCTGCTAAAGGAGCTAAAACCTGTTCTGGACTATGTTTGGCATAATGATGAGTGACGATAAGCGATTGATTATCATCATATTCTAAGTTTAACCATCGACTAGCTTTGTGCAAAAATGCATTCAATGGTTCAATATCTAAACTATGTCCAGTTTTTTGTTGTTGTATAAGTACTCTCGTTATTTCTCTTAGCTCTTTAGCCCTTTCAAGTAATGCTGATGAGGAGTGCAAATCATCAGGAACTAAAATGCCAACCACTTTGTTAAGCCAATAGACGAGTTCTTCTATTGAACTCCAACGATCAATCAAATTGCCATCTATTTTAACGACGGTATTTATCATATTAAGTGCGTCGTTATCTCCTACCAATGCTAAATCATCTAATGTATTTGTTTTCATATTGACATACCTTTTTTACAAGGAAATTGTAACCTCTAAAATACCTATTGACAAGTTACAGTAAATTTAAATATTATGAGTAACCTTTTAAATTAAAATTTAGTGGTTACGGAGGTTTTTATGGCAAGTAATATTCATCATCCGATTCAATATAAGTATGTCAATATTGAAAATGTAAACATGTTCTATCGGGAGGCAGGGGAAAAAAACTTACCAACTCTTTTACTATTACATGGCTTTCCTAGTTCATCGCATCAATTTAGAGAATTAATTCCTTTACTTGCTGATAAATTTCATCTGATTGCACCTGACTTTCCCGGCTTTGGTTTTACTGAGGTTATAGACACAGCCAACTATATTTATAGTTTTGATAATATAAGTAAAACACTAATTAAATTCGTCGATGCTTTAAGTCTTAAAAAATATGCAATGTATGTTTTTGATTATGGAGCTCCCATAGGTTTTCGTCTTGCTTTAGCTTATCCTGAAAGGGTAACAGGATTTGTATCTCAAAATGGCAATGCTTATTTGGAAGGTTTAGGCAGTGCTTGGAATCCAATAAAAACCTACTGGGATAATCCAACAGAACAAAATAGAAAAATTATTGAAGACGCGATATTGAATTTGGAAGGAACACGTGAGCAATATATACATGGAGTACCATCAATTGAGAGCATAGCTCCAGAATCTTATTATTTAGATACATTTTTATTTGAGTGTGGAGCTAACAAAGCTATTCAGTTAGATTTATTTTTAGATTATAAAAATAACCTAAAAATGTATCCTTTGTTCCAACAGTTTTTTAGAGATTATTCATTGCCATGCTTAATTATTTGGGGAAAACATGATTTATTTTTTATACCTGCTGGCGCAGAAGCTTACAAAAAAGATAATGCCAATGCAGTTGTTGAATTATTAGATACAGGGCATTTTGCATTGGAAACGCATGTAGAATATATAGCTAAAAGAATTCGTGAAGTAATTTTAAAGTGATCATAAATTAAAAATACATAAAAAGTTTAATTGTTAGGTACAAAATCTGCAAACTGTATTCAATTAATCAAAGAAAACATTTTTTAATAATTTGTATATATTAATAATTTTTATGACTAATTTCCGAATTTAGCTAATAAGACGATAAAATTAACTCACTTATTGTCGATATAGTTTTATTGCATTGTTTAAGGGGATTTAATAACTAAAGAAAATCAACGAGAGTACGCAAACGATTAAAAAGAAAAATATAATTTATATTGAACAATTATATATTTTTTTGTAAAAATTATTCAAGAGTCTATACCATTTCAATGTTAATTCTGAATCCATTTTATTATTAAAATTGATATGTTTTATAAATGAAGTTAGTCCATTAATAGAATCGGCTAACATTCCGGTGTACACTTCGCCTTTGTTTTTTAATTGGCATTTCTGATGAATTTACTGCGTACTCTGGCTAAAGTCAGCAGCATGACTATGCTGTCGCGTGTTCTGGGTTTCATTCGCGATACCATTATTGCCCGCAGTTTTGGTGCGGGGATGGCTACTGATGCTTTTTTTGTGGCATTTAAACTGCCTAATCTGTTACGGCGTATTTTTGCAGAAGGCGCATTTTCACAGGCTTTTGTACCGATACTTGCTGAGTACAAGGAAACACGGTCACCCGAAGCTACCCGGGCTTTTGTGCAGCATGTGGCCGGACTGCTTTCATTTGTTCTGATTATTGTAACGGCGATCGGAATCCTGGCCGCACCTGTTGTGATTTATATTTCTGCTCCCGGTTTTCAGCAGGATGCCGATAAATTTGCTCTGTCGGTACAACTGCTGCGGATTACTTTTCCATATATTTTTCTGATATCGCTGTCTTCACTGGTTGGCAGTATTCTGAATACTTATCATCAGTTTATTGTTCCGGCCTTTACGCCGACTTTTCTGAATATCTCCTTTATCGTATTTGCTCTGTGGCTGGCACCTTACTTTCATCCTCCGGTTCTGGCGCTGGCCTGGGCAGTATTTGTGGGCGGATTATTACAGTTGCTGTATCAGCTGCCTTATTTATTTAAACTGGGTTTTCTGACTATCCCCAGACTCAATTTTAAGGACAAAGCAGTCAACCGGGTACTCAGACAAATGGCACCGGCTATACTGGGGGTATCGGTAGCGCAAATATCGCTGGTGATAAACACGATTTTTGCTTCTTATTTGCAATCCGGTTCAGTATCCTGGATGTATTATGCTGACCGCTTGATGGAATTACCGACTGGTGTGCTTGGTGTGGCACTGGGAACCATTCTTTTGCCCACTTTGTCTAAACACTCAGCTACTAATGATATAGCCAGCTTTTCTGCATTGCTGGACTGGGGATTACGCCTGTGCATGCTGTTAACTTTACCGGCAGCAGTGGGTATGGCTGTGCTGTCATTTCCTCTGGTGGCAACTTTATTTATGTACCGGCAGTTTAATGAGTATGATGCAATAATGACTCAGGGGGCGCTTATTGCTTATGCTGTTGGTTTGATTGGTCTGATTCTGATTAAAGTCCTTGCACCGGGATTTTATGCGCGTCAGAACATTAAAACGCCGGTAAAAATTGCTATTTTTACTTTATGTATGACTCAGCTGATGAATTTGCTGTTTGTCTGGAAGCTGCATCATGTCGGGCTGGCTCTGGCTATTAGTCTTGGCGCCTGTATTAATGCTGGATTACTGTTTACTCTGTTACGGCGACAGAAATTGTATACTCCCAGCCCCGGCTGGCTGCGTTTTCTATTGCGTCTGACGGTGGCTCTTGTTGTTATGGGTCTGGGGTTATGGTTATTACAGTATTGGCTGCCGTTTAACTGGCACAGTAGCGGGTTGGCAAAAGTAGGGCAATTAAGTATTTTGATTGTTACCGGTATTATTTTATATTTCGGATCACTATTTGCTCTGGGTTTCCGCGTACGCGATTTCCGGCGGGCTGAAGCAGAATAGTGGTATTTCAGCCTCATACTGAAAATGAAAAGAATTCATGCAAATTTATTTTTGTTCAAATTCTTTTAATTCTTCTGCAATAAAATATTTCACCAGTTCGCAAAACAGGGACTTGATTACGTCTCCGTTCAGTCCCTGCTCATCTGCCCATTGTTTGCGTTTTTCAAGCATGCTGTTAAAACGTTCATTCGCTTGTACGTCTTTAGCATTCATTTTAAATTTACTGGCCGCTTTGACATATTCAAAGCGGGCGGAAAGTAACTGGATCACCGCATAATCAATATGATCTATTTCTGTACGAATGTCATTTATGCCGTGGCAGTCCTCAGGTTTATATATTTGATTATATGTCATTGTATTTATTAATTTTTATTTCCATGATATCTGTATTGTAAAACTGATATAAGTAGCAGTACAGTTAAAAAATGATAATTTTACAAATTAATATTACTATTAGATATATGCTAAATTAAATTAATTAAATATATGAAATGTAATATTCTATTATGCTGATTATTTTAACCCAAAAGCATAAATTGCTTTAATGAGTATAACTGACCGGAATAAATGAAAAAATCCATGATTGACTTTTGCTGTTTTCTGGTTACAAAAAATATGAGAAACCAAACGTAATACTGAATAAATGCTAATGATAATAATTCTCAATATCCTATTGAAAACATTATTTTTTTATTTTCTTTTAATGTAATACGCGCTTTTAATAACGTTCGAAATTAGTTACAATACATCAATTTTACCAATATTTGCATAAGGTCAGCGCAGTTATGTTGGCGAATTATTTCCCCATATTAATATTTGTTCTGGTTGGCTTTGCCGCTGGTGTTCTGTTTATCTCTCTCGGTTTATTGCTAGGACCGAACCGGCCATACAAAATGAAACAGGAACCGTTTGAGTGCGGTTTCGAAGCTTTTGAAAATGCACGAATGAAATTCGACGTGCGTTACTATCTGGTAGCCATTTTATTCATCCTGTTTGACCTTGAAGTTGCCTTTATGGTGCCCTGGGCAGTTGTATTTAAAGAGCTGGGCGCATACGGATTCTGGTCAATGATGGTGTTTTTGCTGATTCTGGTTATCGGCTTTATTTATGAATGGAAAAAAGGCGCTCTGGAATGGGAATAGAAGGCGTTTTAAAAAAAGGATTTGTCACAACCACTGCCGATACCGTACTCAATTATGTGCGTACTGGTTCGTTGTGGCCGGCTACTTTTGGTCTGGCCTGTTGTGCCGTAGAGATGATGCAAGCTGGTGCTGCCCGTTATGACCTTGACCGCTTTGGTATTATTTTCCGCCCGTCACCGCGTCAGGCCGATCTGATGATTGTCGCCGGTACGCTGTGCAATAAAATGGCTCCTGCTTTGCGGCGTGTTTATGACCAGATGGCCGAACCGCGCTGGGTACTGTCTATGGGTTCCTGTGCCAATGGCGGCGGTTATTATCATTACTCTTATTCTGTGGTTCGGGGCTGCGACCGGATTGTACCGGTTGACGTATATGTACCGGGCTGTCCGCCAACTGCTGAAGCGCTGGTATACGGACTATTGCAGTTGCAGCTGAAAATTAAACGTACCGCCACTATCGCGCGTGTATGAAAGTGAGGGAAATATGGCAGATTTGGCAATACTGAAAGCCGTGTGCGAAGCCACTTTCGGCGATAAGGTACGTTACTGTCTTGACCGTGGTGAGCTGACACTGGATTGTGCAGCAGCTGATTATCATCAGCTTATGCAAACGCTGCGTGACCACAATGAATTGAAATTTGAAACACTCATTGATCTGTGCGGAGTCGATTACCAGAGCTATAAAAATGAGCCATGGGAAGGTAAGCGTTTTGCTGTAGTCAGTCATCTGCTGTCAGTAGCCAATAACTGGCGTGTGCGTGTGCGTGTCTGGGCTGAGGCTGAAGATTTTCCTACAGTAGATTCTGTTGTTGATATCTATAACGGAGCCAACTGGTATGAGCGTGAAGCATTCGATATGTTTGGCATCCTGTTTAACAACCATCCTGATTTGCGCCGTATTCTGACTGATTACGGCTTTGTCGGTCATCCGTTTCGCAAAGATTTCCCTGTTTCCGGCTATGTTGAAATGCGTTATGACGAGGCCGAAGGCCGCGTAATTTATCAGCCGGTAACGATTGAACCGCGTGAAATTACACCGCGCGTGGTGAGAGAGGAGCAGTACGGTGTCTAAGTTACGCAATTACACCATTAACTTCGGGCCGCAGCATCCGGCAGCACACGGCGTATTGCGCCTGATTCTGGAAATGGACGGTGAAAATATCGTTCGTGCCGATCCGCATATCGGTCTGTTGCACCGCGGCACAGAAAAACTGGCTGAATCACGCACCTATTTACAGGCATTGCCATATATGGATCGTCTGGACTACGTATCCATGATGTGTAATGAGCAGGCATACTGCCTGTCAGTGGAGCGCCTGCTGAATATCGAAGTGCCGGTTCGCGCTCAGTATATCCGTGTGATGTTTGCTGAAATTACCCGTATTCTTAATCATTTGATGGGTGTCGGTTCTCATGCGCTGGATATTGGTGCCATGACGGTATTTCTCTATGCTTTCCGCGAGCGGGAAGATTTGATGGATATCTATGAGGCGGTATCAGGTGCGCGCATGCATGCAGCTTATTTCCGCCCGGGTGGTGTATACCGGGATTTACCGGATTTCATGCCTAAATACGAATCCAGTAAATACCGTAATGCCAAAGTTTTGCAAAAACTGAATGCCAGTCGTGAAGGTACCTTGCTGGACTTCATTGAAGACTTTACCAACCGCTTTCCCGCCTGTGTGGATGAATATGAAAATCTGCTCACGGATAACCGTATCTGGAAGCAGCGTACAGTCGGTATCGGTGTAGTATCCCCGGAGCGTGCTCTGCAAAAAGGATTTACCGGTGTGATGCTGCGCGGTTCCGGTATTGAGTGGGATGTGCGTAAGAAACAGCCTTATGATGCTTATGCTCAGGTAGATTTTGATATTCCGGTAGGGATTAATGGTGACTGCTATGACCGTTATCTGTGCCGTATTCATGAAATGCGTCAGGCCAACCGTATTATCCGTCAGTGTGTTGACTGGCTTAAAGCCAATCCCGGTCCGGTAATTATTGATGACCATACTGTGGCCCCGCCGCACCGTACCGCCATGAAAGACGGTATGGAAGAATTAATCCATCACTTTAAGCTGTTTACCGAAGGTATGCATGTACCTGAGGGTGAAGTTTATGTGCCCACCGAGCATCCTAAAGGCGAGTTCGGGGTATATCTGATTTCTGATGGTGCCAATAAACCTTACCGGATGAAGATTCGTGCTCCGGGGTTTGCTCATTTGCAAGGGATGGACGAAATGGCACGCGGTCACATGCTGGCTGATGTGGTGGCTATTATTGGTACACAGGATATCGTATTCGGGGAGGTGGATAGATAATGTTGTCCCCTAACAGCTTAAAACAGATTGATATAGAACTGGCAAAATATCCGGCTGATCAGCGCCGTAGTGCCATTATGTCTGCCTTGCGTATTGCGCAGACCGAGCTGGGCTGGCTTCAGCCGGAAACTATTGAAGAAGTAGCTGATTACATTGGTATTCCGCCGGCGCAGGCATTAGAAGTTGCTACTTTTTATAATATGTATAACCTGAAACCGGTAGGTAAATATAAACTTACTGTGTGTACAAATCTGCCCTGTGCCCTGCGTGGCGGAGTAAATGCAGGTGAGTATCTGCAAAAACGTCTGGGTATCCGCTATGGTGAAACCACAGCCGATGGTAAATATACTCTGGTTGAAGGCGAATGTATGGGTGCCTGTGGCGATGCGCCGGTAATATTAGTCAATAATCATAAAATGTGTAGCTTTATGAGCGAAGAAGCCATTGAAGCAAAACTGGCGGAGTTGAACTAATGGCAATGTACCAGAATGGCGTGATTTTTGATCAGGTTGATACTTCAGACTCTAATTGCTGGACACTGGAAGCTTATATTGCTCGCGGCGGATATCAGGCATTGAAAAAAATTATCAGCGAAAATGTATCGCAGGATGATGTAATTGCCGAGCTTAAAACTTCCGGTCTGCGCGGTCGTGGCGGTGCCGGTTTTCCTACCGGGCTGAAATGGAGCTTTATGCCACGTTCTTTTCCGGGTACCAAATATATCGTGTGCAATACGGATGAGGGTGAACCGGGTACATTCAAAGACCGCGATATCATCGACTACAATCCGCATGCCCTGATTGAAGGCATGATTATCGGCGGCTACGCTATGGGCGCTGCTGTAGGCTATAACTATATACACGGCGAAATCTTCGAGAGCTATCTGCGTTTTGAAACGGCTTTACAGCAGGCGCGCGAAGCAGGATTACTCGGACAAAATATTCTGGGCAGTAATTTCAGCTTTGAGTTGCATGCTCATCATGGTTATGGTGCCTATATCTGTGGTGAAGAAACTGCTTTATTAGAGTCTTTGGAAGGCAAAAAAGGGCAACCGCGTTTCAAACCGCCGTTTCCGGCTTCATATGGTTTATATGGTAAGCCTACAACTGTTAACAATACTGAAACTTTTTCTTCTGTACCGTTCATTATCCGCGACGGCGGTCAGCTGTTTGCTGATAAAGGTATCCCCAATAATGGTGGTACCAAGCTTTTTTCAGTATCCGGTCACGTAGAACGCCCGGGTAACTATGAAATTCCGCTGGGTACACCGTTTAAGGATTTGCTGGAAATGTGCGGTGGCATGCGAAATGGCAAAAAACTTAAGGCGGTTATTCCCGGAGGTTCTTCTGCACCGGTATTACCGGCAGACATCATGATGGAACTAACCATGGATTATGATGCCATAGCCAAGGCAGGTTCTATGCTGGGTTCCGGTGCGGTCATTGTCATGGATGAAGATGTATGCATGGTCAGAGCACTGGAACGACTGAGCTATTTCTATTTTGAAGAATCATGCGGGCAATGTACGCCGTGCCGTGAAGGAACCGGCTGGCTGTATCGCATTATTCACCGTATTACCTCCGGCAAAGGCCGGCCGGAGGATCTGGATTTGCTGGAATCACTGGGTAGTAATATTTCCGGACGTACCATCTGTGCACTGGCAGATGCGGCTGTTATGCCGATACAGGGCTTTATGAAACATTTCCGCCCCGAATTTGAGCACTACATCGAACACGGCAAACCCATGAAAGAACATCGCTGGTGCTAAGGCACTATCTGCTTAGTTAGGATTGCGAACCTATGTTACAAATTCAAATTGACGGTAAACAACTTTCTGTCGAGCAGGGCAGTACGGTGATAGAAGCCGCCCATAAGGCCGGTACATTCATTCCGCACTTTTGCTATCACAAAAAATTGTCCATCGCCGCCAACTGTCGTATGTGTCTGGTTGAGGTGGAAAAATCGCGCAAGCCATTACCTGCCTGTGCTACGCCGGTCACCGATGGTATGGTTGTTAAAACCAATTCGCCCATGACTAAAGATGCCCAGAAAGGGGTAATGGAATTCCTGCTGATTAACCATCCGCTGGACTGTCCTATTTGTGATCAGGGTGGTGAATGCCTGTTGCAGGACTTGTCAATGGGCTATGGTAAAGGTGCCAGCCGTTATACTGAGGCTAAACATGCTGTGGCCGGTAAAGAAATGGGGCCACTGGTTTCTGCTGCTGAAATGAGCCGCTGTATTCACTGTACCCGCTGTATCCGCTTTACTGAAGAAATTGCCGGTAAGCAGGAGTTGGCCATGATGAATCGTGGTGAATGCTCTGAAATTACACCGTTTAACGGTAAAACACTGGAAACCGAGCTGTCTGGCAACGTGATTGATTTGTGTCCGGTGGGTGCACTAACCAGCAAACCATTTCGTTATGACAGCCGTTCATGGGAATTAAGTCGGCGTAAATCTGTGTCTGCTCACGATGCACTGGGCAGTAATCTGATTGTGCAAACTAAAGACCATACCGTGCGCCGGGTACTGCCACTGGAAAACGAAGCCATCAATGAGTGCTGGCTCAGTGACCGTGACCGTTTTGCCTATGCAGGTTTGTATCAGCAACGTTTAACTCAGCCGCAAATTAAACAGGACAACCAGTGGCATACGGTTGACTGGCAAACTGCACTGGATTATGTGACTAAAGGTTTGCATGGTGTCAGCCATGATTTCGGTACCGATGCAATTGGTATGTGGGTCAATCCGGCCAATACTGTTGAAGAAATGTACCTGACCCGTAAACTGGCTAATGCGCTGGGCGTGAATGCTGTTGACAGTCGCTTGCGTCAGCTTGATGAGCGTTTTGGTGCAGCTGCTGAAGGCGCTCAGTGGCTGGGACAGAGTATTGAACAGCTGGCAGAGAATGAGGTGATTTTGCTGGTAGGCGCACGCTTACGGCAGGAACAGCCATTATTAACAGCCCGTATCCGTCAGGCGGCTAAAAACGGAACTAAAGTAGCAGTGGTGGCTGCTGCTGCTGAAGAGCTGTTTATGCCGTTACTGGCGCAGCTTAGCCTGCATCCTTATCAATGGATTGACTGGCTTAGTGATGCGCTTAACAGCGAAGTAGGTCAGGCCTTATTAAAAGCTGAAAAAGCCAGCATTATTCTTGGTGCGGATGTTTTGAACCATCCGGATGCAGCGGCAATTTATGCAGCGGCACAGGATCTGGCTGAAGCTACTGACAGTATACTGGGCGTATTGCCGCAGGCGGCCAATAGTATTGGTGCTGAAATCGTAGGCGTGGCGGCCAGTAAAGCAGAAAATACCATTGCTGCACAAATTAAGCAGCCTAAACAGGCAGTAATGCTGCTCAATGTTGAACCGGATATGGATGTAGCCAACGGAGCTGCGGCCATTGCAGCCCTGAAACAGGCTCAGACAGTAATGGCATTCACTGCTTACGATAGCGACGTATTGCGTGAAGTTGCAGACGTATTATTGCCAATTACGCCATTCACAGAAACCTCAGGCAGTTTTATCAGCATGGAAGGGCGATTACAGTCTTTTCATGGTGTTGTACAAGCTTACAGAGAAGCCAGACCTTTATGGAAGGTATTACGCGTACTGGGTAATGTACTGGAATTGCCGGGCTTTGAATATGAAAATACCCAGCAGATTCTGGCTGATGCAGTTACCAAAGATCAGATACCAGCTTTGTTGAACAATCGTATACAACCGGTTGCTACCAGTGATCCCGATATCAGTCTGGTACGTGTTGGCGGCGTTAGTCTGTATGCAACTGATGCGATTGTGCGCCGTTCCGAACCCTTACAGAGTACAGTTCATGCCGCAGTACCGGTTGCACGTACCAACAGTGTGACACTGGCCCGGTTTGGTTTGAGTAATGGAGATACCGCACAGGCTAAACAAGGCAATAGTACCGTATCGATTACCATCACTACGGATGATACCTTGCCGGAAAATGTACTGTTTTTGCCATTACATCAGAGTAACTGGCACTTAGGCGCTTTATTGACCACTGTTGAATTGAGTAAAGGATAATCATGCAAGCGTGGTTTCAACAATTACTGGGCAACGACTTCGGTTTACTGGTGTCTGTCATCGTCAAGATTGTCATCATCATGCTGCCGCTGATTATTACCGTAGCCTATCTGACTTATTTCGAACGTAAAGTTATCGGTTATATGCAACTGCGGGTTGGGCCGAACGTTACCGGACCGTATGGCTTAATCCAGCCGTTTGCCGATGTATTAAAACTGCTGTTCAAGGAAGTTACCCGCCCGTCGCAGGCTAATAAGGCACTGTTCTATATCGGACCGATGATGTCACTGATGCCGGCTTTTGCTGCCTGGGCAGTTATCCCGTTTAGTGAAACATGGTTTCTTACCCGAATTAATGCCGGTTTACTTTATATTCTGATGATTACTTCACTGTCTGTGTATGGTGTCATCATTGCCGGCTGGGCTTCCAATTCTAAATATGCTTTTCTCGGTGCCATGCGAGCTTCTGCGCAAACTATTTCCTATGAGATTGCCATGGGATTTGCGCTGATTGGTGTGATTATGGTTTCCGGAAGTATGGATTTTCATGACATTGTTATGTCTCAGGCAAAAGGTTATGCCGGTGGTTCCATTTTCTCATGGAACTGGCTGCCTTTATTCCCGCTGTTTGTGGTGTATCTGATTTCCGCTGTGGCCGAAACCAACCGTGCGCCATTTGACGTAGCCGAAGGTGAATCGGAAATTGTTGCCGGTTTCCATGTAGAGTATTCCGGTTTTGCTTTCGCGTTATTCTTTCTGGCCGAATACATTTTCATGATTCTGGTGGCTGCTCTGACGGCTCTGCTGTTCTTTGGTGGCTGGTTATCTCCCTTTCCGCAAAGCTGGGGCTTCATTGGTACCCCGAGTGTATTGTGGATGTTTCTGAAAATGGCACTGGTGTTGTACTTTTATCTGTGGATACGTGCAACATTCCCGCGTTACCGTTATGACCAGATTATGCGTCTTGGCTGGAAAGTATTGATTCCGGTAACCATTGTGGCAGTAATTGTATTGGGTTTGTGGATGATTTCACCCCTGAATTTATGGCATTAAGCAGGGAAAGGCTCTGATATGGCAAATATAATTAAAACCTTTCTGATGACCGAGTTGCTTTCGGGTATGAAAGTAACTCTGAAAAACTTCTTTGCGCGCAAGGAAACCATATATTTTCCTGAAGAAAAAACTCCGCAATCAGTTCGCTTTCGTGGTTTGCATGCACAACGACGTTATCCCAATGGTGAAGAACGCTGTATTGCCTGCAAACTATGTGAAGCTGTCTGTCCGGCCATGGCAATCAATATAGAATCTGAAAAACGTGAGGATGGTACACGCCGGACCACGCGCTATGATATTGATCTGACTAAATGTATTTTCTGTGGTTTCTGTGAGGAAGCTTGCCCGGTTGATGCTATTGTTGAAACCCGGATTTTCGAATATCACGGTGAAAAACGCGGTGATTTATATTTCACTAAACCCATGTTGCTGGCTATTGGCGATCGCTATGAAGAAGATATCGCTAAATGCAAAGCCGCAGATGCGCCATATCGTTAAGAGGTGGTCATGAATTTACCATTAATTCTGTTTTATGTATTTGCCGCCGTGATTTTGTTTGGCGCGATAAATACAGTTATTGCCAAAAATCCGGTACATGCGGTTTTGTTTCTGGTTCTGACATTCTGTGCCAGTGCCATGATGTGGATTCTGATGCAGGCTGAATTTCTCGGCATTGTACTGGTAGTGGTGTACGTGGGTGCGGTGATGGTACTGTTCCTGTTTGTCATCATGATGCTCAATATTGATGTTGAGCAGATGCGCGCTGGCTTCTGGCGGCATGCACCTGTTGCAGCACTGGTGGGTATCCTGACTGCTGCCTTACTGATTGTTATTCTGGTAAATCCTCAACTGCATCTGGCGAGTCTGGGTAAGGATTCTCCGCTGCCTGCAGATTACAGCAATGTACATGATCTGGGGATGCAGATTTACACTACCTATCTGTTACCGTTTGAACTGGCGGCTGTATTGCTGGTGCTGGGGATGGTGGCCGCAATAGCTCTGGTTCACCGGCAGACATACAATCCTCGTCGTACCAATCCGGCCGAACAGGTTAGAGTACAGGCAAAAGATCGTTTCCGTATGGTGAAAATGCAGCCTGAAATCACTGCACCGGTCACTGAAGAAGCAAGTAAAGAAGCAACTGAAGGGGAGCAGAAAGCATGATTACCTTAACCCATTATCTGGTGCTCAGCGCAATACTGTTTGCTATTTCTGCCATGGGTATATTTATGAACCGCAAAAACGTGCTCGTATTACTGATGTCAATCGAGCTAATGCTGTTAGCGGTAAATTTTAACTTTGTGGCTTTTTCCCGTTATCTCGGCGACACCGCCGGACAGATTTTCGTCTTTTTTATTCTGACAGTTGCTGCGGCAGAATCTGCTATTGGTCTGGCAATTATGGTTCTAATTTTCCGTAACCGTCAGAGCATTAATGTACAGGATCTGGATAGTCTCAAAGGCTAATAGGTGAGAGGAACGAGAGAAAAATTATGAGTGTTTATCTGATTATTGCTTTGGCTCCGCTCATCGGTTCATTACTGGCCGGTTTATGCGGTAAGCTGATCGGCCGTAAAGGTGCGCATAGCGTTACCATAGCAGGTGTAGCTGTTTCGGCAGTACTGTCTGCCTGGGTACTCTATGGTTTTATGACCGGAACCCGTCAGCCCTTTGATGAAAATGTGTATACATGGCTGACCATGGGCGGTCTGGACTTCTCAGTAGGGTTTCTGATTGATACCCTTACTGCCACTATGTTGGTGATTGTGACCAGCGTATCGCTGATGGTGCATATCTATACTATCGGCTATATGAGTGATGATGACGGCTATCAGCGCTTTTTCAGCTATATCTCACTGTTTACTTTCTCCATGCTGATGCTGGTAATGAGTAATAACTTCATTCAGTTGTTCTTCGGCTGGGAGGCTGTAGGGCTGGTGTCTTACCTGCTGATTGGTTTTTACTTTAAACGTGACAGTGCTATTTTTGCCAATCTGAAAGCATTTCTGGTTAATCGTGTCGGCGACTTCGGTTTTGTACTGGGTATTGGTCTGGTACTGGCTTATTTCGGTGGCAGCCTTCGTTATGCTGATGTTTTCCAGCATATTGATCAGGTTAAAAATGCCACTATCGAACTGATTCCAGGTCATCCGTGGTCTTTGATTACCGTTACCTGCATTTTGCTGTTTGTGGGCGCGATGGGTAAATCGGCGCAGTTTCCGTTGCATGTCTGGTTACCGGATTCAATGGAGGGTCCGACACCGATTTCAGCTCTGATTCATGCGGCAACCATGGTAACAGCCGGTATATTCATGGTATCTCGTATGTCACCCCTGTATGAGTTGTCTGATACTGCTCTGGGTGTGATTATGGTATCCGGTACCATTACTGCGCTGTTTATGGGCTTTCTGGGTATGATTCAGAATGACATTAAACGGGTGATTGCTTATTCAACCTTGTCACAGTTAGGTTATATGACGGTAGCCTTGGGTGCCTCTGCCTATAATATTGCTGTTTTCCATGTCATGACCCATGCTTTCTTCAAAGCACTGTTATTTCTGGCCGCCGGTAGTGTGATTATGGGTATGCACCATGATCAAGATATGCGTCATATGGGCGGATTGCGTAAATACATGCCGGTAACATGGATTTGTATGCTAATTGGTTCATTATCGCTGATTGGCACACCATTTTTCTCCGGTTTCTATTCCAAGGATTCAATTATTGAGGCAGTAAAAGCGTCAACGCTGCCATTCAGTAGTGTGGCCTATGTAGCTCTGGTAGCCAGTGTGTTTGTCACCGCATTCTACTCATTCCGATTGTATTTCCTGGTATTTCATGGTGAAGAAAAATGGCGCAAAGCCGAACATAGCGAACATCATCATGCAGAAGAACATCATGGACTGAAACCACAGGATAATCCGCATGAGAGCCCGCTGGTGGTAACCATTCCGCTGATTCTGCTGGCTATCCCTTCAGTATTTGTAGGTATGTGGGCAATGAAGCCGATGCTGTTCAGTGATTTTTATCAGCATGTGATTTTTATTAACAGTGCTGCACATCCTGCACTGGCATCCGTAGAGGAAGAGTACCACGGCATATTTGCTATGGCTCTGCACAGTCTGACAACTCCTGTGTTATGGCTGGTGATTGCCGGTGTTGTACTGGCGTGGTTCTTCTATATGAAAAAACCACAGATTCCGGCCAGAATTGCTGCATCTATACGTCCGGTTTATACCCTGCTAGATAATAAATACTATCTGGATACTATTTACTATAATGTGTTTGCCAAAGGCAGCCGTCTGCTGGGAACGTTGTTCTGGAAAGTTGGCGACGTTTTCATTATTGATAAATTAATTGTTAATGGTGCTGCACGCGTTGTCGCTGCTGTAGCAGCGCTGATACGGCGTATTCAGACCGGATACATCTATACCTATGCTACAGCAATGGTTGTGGGTGTATTTGTACTGGTGGCATGGACTTTCTGGCCGTTGCTTAAAACAATGTTTGGCGGTTAATTGCGGGCATTCAACTTGGTATCTTTAGGCTATAAATATGTACGATAACTTACTCAGTTTGGCGATTTGGCTGCCTGTAGTGGCTGGCGTCGCAGTGCTGGCTACCGGCTCAGACAAACACGCAGGTATAGCCAGAGTGCTGGCCTTAATCGGTGCGCTGGTTTCTTTTCTCATAACTTTACCGCTGTTTTTTAAATTCAACCGTTTAAATGGCGGATTTCAGTTTACAGAATTTCATGTCTGGATTGAGAGTCTCAACATCAACTATGCATTAGGTGTGGATGGGTTGTCAGTTCTGTTTGTGATTCTGAACAGTTTTACTACTTTACTGGTTGTTCTGGCCGGCTGGCAGGTAATCCAGAAACGGCCTGCGCAGTATATGGCCGCTTTCCTGATTATGTCAGGACTGATTAATGGCGCATTTGCAGCAATGGATGCCATCGTATTCTATGTATTCTTCGAAGGCATGCTGATTCCGATGTATCTGATTATCGGTATCTGGGGTGGTCCGAGACGGGTATATGCATCAATCAAATTCTTTCTGTATACCTTAATGGGTTCATTACTGATGCTGGTTGGTTTTGTCTATCTGTCTAATCAGACCGGCAGTTTTTCTATTGAAGCATGGCACAATATCAAGCACCTTGCGATGACGGCGCAAATTCTGCTGTTTATCGCTTTCTTCCTGTCTTTTGCGGTTAAAGTGCCGATGTGGCCAGTGCATACATGGTTGCCGGATGCTCACGTAGAAGCGCCGACCGGTGGTTCAATGGTACTGGCGGCAATTACTCTGAAAATAGGTGGTTACGGATTCCTGCGCTTTATTCTGCCTATTTTGCCGGATGCAGCACGTTATATTGCGCCGGTAATCATCGTGCTCAGCCTGGTGGCGGTAATTTACATCGGTATGGTGGCACTGGTACAAACTGATATGAAAAAACTGGTGGCGTACTCTTCCATCAGCCATATGGGATTTGTCACTTTAGGCTTTTTCCTGTTTACCGGCGGCTATCTGAATGACTGGGCCTTTAAAGGTGCCATTATGCAGATGATTTCGCACGGTTTTGTTTCAGCCGCTATGTTTATGAGTATCGGTGTGATGTATGACCGGATGCACACCCGCGATATTTCAGCTTACGGCGGTGTCGTAAACAGTATGCCGGTATTTGCTTCTTTCATGCTGTTCTTTGCTATGGCTAATGCCGGTTTGCCCGGTACATCAGGATTTGTAGGCGAATTTATGGTCATTGTCGGTGCAGTAAAAACCAATTTCTGGGTTGGTGCACTGGCGGCGTTAACCCTGATTTATGGTGCAGCATATACCTTGTGGATGTTTAAACGGGTTGTTTTTGGTGCCATCAAAAATCCGGAAGTTGCGCAATTAAAAGATGTAAACAAACGCGAACTGCTAATTCTGGTGATTCTGGCTGTAGCGGTACTGGGATTTGGTTTGTATCCGGAACCGTTTATCGCTGTCGTGCATCAGGCAGCAAATGATTTGATAGTCCAAGCGGCACAAAGCAAACTGTAAGGAAATGTGAATGAACTGGACAGATTTAACAATATTTCCCGCTGCACCGGATATGGTGCTGACTGTAGTACTGTTTACAGTATTGCTGGTGGACTTATGGCTTAATGACCGACAACGCTGGATAACCTGTACCCTGTCAGTTATCGGTCTGATACTGACCGCCGCGGTACAGTGTCTGGTATGGAAAGAACAGCCGCAATATGCCTTCCATGATATGTTTGTACTGGACGGCATGGCTCAACTGGCCAAGTTATGCATGTATGTACTGGTTATTGCCTTGTTTATTTACAGCCAGACTTATCTGCGTGCTAAACATATTTATCAGGGTGAATTCTATACGCTAACCCTGTTTGCACTGCTGGGCATGAATATTATGGTTTCAGCCAGCCACTTCCTGACTTTATATGTCGGGCTGGAGCTGCTTTCGCTGGCGCTTTATGCTTTAATTGCCTTGCAGCGCGATAGTGGCCGTGCTGCTGAAGCTGCATTGAAGTATTTTGTGCTTGGTGCACTGGCCTCAGGTTTACTGTTATACGGTATTTCACTGATATACGGTGCAACAGGTACATTACAGCTGCAGCAGGTGCTTGCTGCCAGCCAGGAAACAACCAATCCGTGGTTATTGAAACTCGGGCTGGTATTTATTGTTGCCGGTATTGTATTTAAACTGGGTGGTGTACCATTTCATATGTGGGTGCCGGATGTGTATCAGGGTGCGCCGACTGCAGTCGCTGCACTGGTGGGTACAGCACCGAAAATTGCGGCTACAGTCTTCGCTTTCCGTATCCTGGTTTACGGTCTGCTGACTCAGTGGGAAAGCTGGCGTGAATTACTGTTGCTGCTGGGTATTGCCTCACTGTTTGTGGGTAATCTGGCTGCTATCATGCAAACCAACATTAAACGTATGCTTGGTTTTTCAACAGTAGCCCATATGGGTTTCATTATGCTGGCTCTTCTGTCCGGTCAGTCTGGCTGTGCTGCAGCTATGTATTATGCAATAACCTATGCTTTAATGGCCTCTGTAGCGTTTGCTATTCTGGTTCTGCTCTCCGGCAAGGATATTGAATGCCAGAATATCAGTGATCTTGCCGGCCTGAACCAGAAAAATGCATGGTATGCATTTTTAATGCTGCTGGCGATGTTTTCAATGGCCGGTATTCCGCCATTGATGGGCTTTTATGCCAAGCTGGCCGTTATTAAAGCGTTATTGGCCAGCGGCTATCTGTGGGTTTCTGTGTATGCAGTAATAATGTCGTTGATTGGTGCTTTCTATTATCTGCGTGTGGTTAAAACCATCTATTTCGATAATCCGGATTCTGTTGCCGAACCAGTATTCAATATGACTTTTCTCGGTAAAATCGTTTTATCTGTTAACGGTTTATTATTGCTGTTATGGGGTATTTTGCCTGATGGTGTAATGAACTGGTGTGTACAGGCATTACTGCATAGTTAATCTGAATTTAGTCCTTCAACAGCAGCCACTACGGCTGCTGTTTTTATAACAGCCGTACACACTTATCAAAACAAATGCGCACAGGTAAAATAACTATTCAACCGTTGACATAACAACTGCATAATAAGCATGAATAACTCAGAATTTGATATCCGCCAGACTGAATGTGTGGTAGTAAAAGTAGGTTCCAGTCTGGTGACCAATGGCGGACATGGGGTAGATCAGAATATCCTGAATAACTGGGCACAGCAGATTGCGCAATTACGTGCGAATGGTATTCAGGTAGTACTGGTATCCAGTGGTGCTATTGCAGAAGGTATGAAACGGCTGGGCTGGCAGGTACGTCCCAAAGCAATTAATGAATTACAGGCTGCCGCCGCAGTGGGGCAAATGGGACTGGCTCAGGCATATGAGATTGCGTTTGAATCACTGCATATCCGGACAGCACAGATTCTGCTGACACATGATGACTTGAGTCACCGTACCCGCTATTTAAATGCCCGTAGTACTATCCGCACTCTGCTGGAGCAGGGAGTAGTACCGATTATTAATGAAAATGATACTGTTACCATTGATGAAATCAAACTTGGTGATAATGATACCCTTGGTGCTTTGGTAACTAACCTGATTGAAGCTGATGTACTGATTATTCTGACAGATCAGAATGGTTTGTATGACAAAGATCCGCGTAAGCATACTGAAGCCAGACTGATTCATAAAATTGCTGCCAATCATCCAGACCTGGAAAGTATGGCCGGCGGAGCAGGCAGCAGCGTGGGCACCGGAGGTATGTATACCAAAGTACTGGCTGCAAGACGGGCTGCTTTAAGCGGTGCTGCAACCTGTATCGCCAACGGGTATGCTGAAAATGTATTAGTCCGGTTACTGGAAGGCGCACAAACGGGTACTTTATTTACCCCGGCCGGTAGCCGGTTGAGCGCACGCCAGCAATGGTTACTTGGGCAGGTACAACTGGCTGGTAAGCTAACTGTTGATGAGGGTGCGGAACAGGCACTGAAAACACAGCACTCCAGTCTGCTGGCTATCGGTTGTGTTGCTGTCAGTGGTCATTTTGATCGTGGCTCACTAGTGGCAGTATGTGATCAGTCCGGTAAAGAAATTGCCCGCGGACTGGTTAATTATAATGATCATGAAATTGGGCGTTTATTGCGGCAGCCGTCTCAGGCTATAGAAGAATTATTGGGCTATGTGGCAGAACAGGAACTGATCCATCGGGATAATATGGTATTACGTCGTGATTGAAGCAGATATTGAAAAAATCTGCCAAATCCAATAAAGAAGATAATATTTACCAGCAGGCTGTAAGCTTAAACAGCAACCAATCTAAGATGTAGCATAGGGCAATTTGTTTTTAATAAAACAGATTAAAGTAGCCTGATAAATACATATACCATCATTAAATTTGTCTGTGTTATCAGAAAGTACTGTTTTCAATATCAGGTAAATTTATGGATATCTAAGCATAATCTGCCATATAGACAGATTGTTACTATATAGGTGGTAAATATTTTCTCAGGCTATGGATGTTGAGTTTATCGCTGTAGTGCGATTGTTATATGACAGAATCATAATAACAAATGTCTCCAGTTTCTGAATCAATAATTTTCATGTAACCACCTGTAAGTATTTCTCCTGTTGTGAAAAAACTAGGTTTTTCTATTAACACCACTTTACCCACGAGCTGATGTTTCCAATGTAAATATCCATCTTTAGTAATTTTATAATTTTTATCGTCAGGTTCAATCATACCGTATTTGCAGGAACATTTTAATTTCGGTTCTCCAGAATGTGACTCACAACTATCTGGTCGCCAGGCAAACTCCAATATTTCCTGATAACTTAAATCAAATAAATAATGTTTGGCAAATTTCAGGGGGAAATATAAAATAATAGACATAACTAGGAGAAAACATAACTTATTTATAATATTTATAATATATTCTTTTCTGTTAAATTTCTGCTTATTCATATATTTAGTAAATTATTGTCAAATAAATAGTATATCATTAATAAAAATTATTAGTGATAACTACCATCAAAATTAATATAGTGTTACGCCAGATCAACTAAACTGGTGCTTATTTAATTAAGGCTGTAAATAAATTATTTAAAATAAATTCATGCTAAGCAGTAAATATCTTCTTTAAAAGAAAACCGGCGGATGCTGAAATTATAAATTAATATTAGATCCGGAATAATGCATAGTATTGAATTGTTTTATGTAATATAAAATGAAAAAGATGGTGTTTCTGCATATATAGAAGAATTATTGGGCTATGTGAAAGAACAGGAGCCGATCCATCGGGATAATATGGTATTACGCTGTGATTGAAGCGGATATTGAAAAATTCTGCCATATCCGATAAAGAGATAATATTTACCAGCAGGCTGTAAGCTTAAACAGTAACCAATCTAAGATTTGTTTTTAATAAAGCAGATTAAAGTAGTCTGATAAATACATATACCGTCATTAAATTTGTCTGTGTTATCAGAAAGTACTATTTTCAGTATCAGGTAAATTTATGGATATCTGAGCATAATCTGCCATATAGACAGATTGCCACTATATAGGTAGTAAATATCTTCTCAGGCTATGGATACTGAGTTTATCGCTATGGTACGATTATTTCATGACAGAATCATAATAACAAATGTCTCCTGTTTTTGAATCAATAATTTTCATGTAACCACCTGTAAGTATTTCTCCTGTTGTGAAAAGACTAGGTTTTTCTATTAACACCACTTTACCCACGAGCTGATCTTTCCAATGTAAATATCCATCTTTAGTAATTTTAAACTCATCGTCAGGTTCAATCATACCGCCACCGCATGAACATTCAAATTTCGGTTCTCCAGAATGTGACTCACACCTATCGCCTCGCCAGGGAAACTCCAATATTTCCTGATAACTTAAATCAAATAAATAATGTTTGGCAAATTTCAGGGGGTAATATAAAATAACAAACATAAACAAGAGAAAACATAATTTATTTATAATATACTCTTTTCTGTTAAATTTCTGCTTATTCATATGTATTGGTAAATTATTATTAAATAGATAATATATCATTAACAAAAATGAGTTTGCCACAATTGCCATTAAAATTAATGAAATGTTGTGTCTGATCAACTAAACTGGTGCTTATTTAATTAAGGCTGTAAATAAATTATTTAAAATAAATTCATGCTAAGCAGTAAATATCTTCTTTAAAAGAAAACCGGCGGATGCTGAAATTATAAATTAATATTAGATCCGGAATAATGCATAGTATTGAATTGTTTTATGTAATATAAAATGAAAAAGAT
>NZ_JAAEDT010000005.1:0-35384 GCF_013346865.1 Snodgrassella sp. ESL0323
AATTCATGCTAAGCAGTAAATATCTTCTTTAAAAGAAAACCGGCGGATGCTGAAATTATAAATTAATATTAGATCCGGAATAATGCATAGTATTGAATTGTTTTATGTAATATAAAATGAAAAAGATAATAATGCATATTGGTTATTCTGCATATACCAGAATAACCAATATGATTTGTATTGTTTTTTTACAAAGAAAAATGATTCAGTTTGGAAATAATTACCGGCTTCTTTATTTATTAAGCCTTACCAGTTAATCTTTAATCCGACAGAACCATTTACCGGTGCTTTGGTATGTGCATCACCACCATTAGACCATGTATGGCCGATTTCACCATAAGCTTTTACTTTGTTTGTAATATCGTAAGTACCGCCAATTGCCAGCTCAGTGCTGGCATGAGAGGCACCGGCATTTAATCTGGTTGTGGCTACATTAGTAATGTAACTGGTATGGTCGGCACCATCAGGTGAGTAAAAGAAATTTACCCGGGCATAGGGTCGCAGACTTCCTTTATTCAGTTGATAGCTGCCTTCGAGTCTTCCGCCAAGGCGGAAGAGCCAGGCATTATTGTGTCCGTGACTGACTGTAGTACGTCCGCTGATATCAGAATCATTTAAATCCAGCCACTGATGAATAATCTGAGCCTGCGGTTCAAGCTTCCAGTTGCTGCTGCCCAGAGTAAACGGCTGACCTATTTCTACTGAAGCCGTAACGCCATGACCTTTCTGTTTGCCGGTCGGATTGTTATCCGGTTTAATATCAACATGATGGCGGGCACCCTGTATTACAAAATCTGCATAAGCACCATTTTCACGGGTGTAATTACCATATGCGCCGATAAAGTAAGATTTGGTTGTGTTTTTACCTGCTCTGGTATCAATACCGCTGGTAAAGCCGTCAACATCGAGATTGCCGTGCAGATAACCGACATATCCGCCGGCACGCCAGCCATTGTTGCTCCAGATATCACTGCCCAGTTGTAAACCGGCATAATTACCGGTAGTACGGGCATTGGCCGGCCCGTTTTGCTGAGTATCAGTACGGCTGGCAATCACTCTGCCCCAACTCATACGTTCATCAGGCAGAGGAGTGGAACCGATACGCTGATGCATATTAGCGAGCATAAGGCTGTCGGCCTGTCGTAACTGAGAGGCAACTGCGGCAAATAATGGTACTTCTTTACGGTATAGCGGTCTGAGTTTTGATGGTTTAGTTGTCGTACCACTATCGCCAGAGCTGCCGTTACCGGCGTTATTGCCACCGGAGTTGTTACCACCGGAGTTGTTACCACCGGAGTTGTTACCACCAGAGTTGTTACCACCAGAGTTGTTACCACCAGAGTTGTTACCACCAGAGTTGTTACCACCAGAGTTGTTACCACCAGAGTTATTGCCCCCGGAGTTATCGCCACCGGAGTTATCATCCCCCGGGTTTGTTTGCTTTTGAGAGCGTAAATACCAGTTATTCCCGTTTTGCTGCAAATCACCTTTAAACAAATGGTATTCATATGCACCTCTGTCTAAATGATCGCCTTCCAGTGCAAAAGCATCTCCGGTACTGTTACCATTAATATGTACCAATTCAATGCCATTGGTATTTCCGGTATCGCCGCCAAGACCATCAATGCTGGCAAATCTGATGGTGGTTTTACCTGTCACATTACCCTGAACAGTCAGTTTATCGGCAGTATTGTCAGCAATGCTGTCATTATCTTTTAAAGCAGAATTAAGTTTCAGATCCAGAGTCAGTTTACCGCCATTACCCTGATAATTTCCGTTAATCGTTAAATTGTCTCCGGTGAAATTACTATTGAGATTAATATTGCCTGAGTTAAACACATCGCCATTAATCTGTGCCTGTCTTAGGGAACCGATAAGATTGATTGTGGTACCATTCCCGATATTAAGCTGATTAGTATTCAAATCTCCGCTCAGAGTGAGCATACTGTTTTGAGCAAGATTTATTTTTTCCCAGTTAAGAATGGCAATATTTCCGGCAACACCATTATTATTACCCGTGGTAGAACCAGTCAGAGACTGATTAATATTCAGTGTATCAGTCATTCCGTCATTACTGCTGGTATCGTCCCCGCCATCGACTACAGTAATATTACTGATATTGGCTCCGCGATTGATAGAAAGAGTGTCACTACCGTTACCCAGCTTAATACGTCCGATGACTTTTGAACCGCTATTCAGCGTAACATTAGCATTACCATCTTCATCACTAATAGCCAGACCAGAAGCCGCTGAAACACTGGTACCGGAATTAAGGGTAATAGTTGTTGTACTGTTTGGTTTATCATCAACAACAATACCTGCACCTGTTTCAGAACCTCCGCGTATTTGATTGTACAGAGTAAGTGTAGTAACACCTGAACCATGATTGTGTATCTCAATGCCGGTGCTTCCTCCATTAATTGCACCTTCCGATTCAATGCTGATATCTCCAGCCTGTTCCCCGTTTTCAGCCCAGATTCCGTATCCGTGTGTAGCTGTAATTGGCCCTTTAGAAGAAATTACTGTGTCACCGCGAGCATGATTATTTGCAACGATACCATTAGTACCGGCATTGATAACAAGTGATTCGATGTGCAGCCCGTTAGCCTGATTTGTAGTGGTTACGCTGATACCTGTATTTTTATCTGCTGTTACTGATGCCTTATTGAGGATTGTGGTTTTGCCTGTTCCATTATTGGTTGCATATATACCGTTATCTGTACCGGATATAACGTTAGTATTTATATTCAGTTTGTTTGTATTATTGCCATTATTAACAAAGATACCATTACCAGATGAAGCAGTAACATTACCAGTTGATGTAATGGTAGTGGAACCATTTCCAGAGTTAATAGCGTAAATACCGTTATCTGTACCGAGTATAACGTTAGTATTTATATTCAGTTCGTTTGTATTATTGCCATTATTAACAGAGATACCATTACCGGATGAAGCATTAACATTACCAGTTGATGTAATGGCAGTGGAACCGTTTCCAGAATTCATAGCGTAAATACCGTTACTTGTACCTTTAATATTGCCACTTGTAATAGTTAATTGCCCTCCGTGATTCTCGCTAAAAATTCCATCGCCATCTTCTCCTTGCACATTTTGGATAGTTTCAATGGTTGTATCACCAGTACCATTATTGATTGCATAAATACCATTGGTATGTCCCAGAACGGTTTCGTGGGTGGTTACATTTAAATTTGTTGATGATATATTTGCATTATTAACCCATATAGCATCGGTAGTGTGTGATTCAATGCCTTTATTAACGATAAGTGTCGTTG
The DNA here is from genome assembly GCF_013346865.1 of Snodgrassella sp. ESL0323. NCBI lineage: Bacteria > Pseudomonadati > Pseudomonadota > Betaproteobacteria > Neisseriales > Neisseriaceae > Snodgrassella > Snodgrassella sp. ESL0323. Next base: position 3,294 of record NZ_JAAEDT010000005.1, read on the forward strand.
ACCCTGTACCATTGTTATATGCATAAATACCATGTGCCTGACCAATAACAGTCCCAGTATTACCAGTATTAGTATTACCAGTATTAATAGTTAAATTCTTTGATCTGGCATTATTATTGACAGCATAAATGGCATCATCAGTATCAGACATGATAGTATCATTTGCTGTTATTTCTGTGGAACCGCTGCCATTATTTTCGATACTAATACCTTTGCGTTGTTTGCTATGGACGGCTGCTGTTGAGAGTTTGACATCTGTTCCTGCGTTATTAATGTAAATACCTTTAGCATCAGGAGTTAACATATCTTGTGTGGTGTTAATTGTAATCGCACCCGTCTGGCTGTTATTTGTTGCATCGATATCTGTTATGTTTTTATTATTTGCGTTTACAGTTAAATCCCCGGCACCACTTTGATTGATAATTGTAAGCGACTGATTTAATTCATCGAAGGAAGTATCAACGGTCTGACTGGAAGGATCTCTGTTTTCAATGCGATTTCTGCTGATAGTAGTGTCAGCATATGTACTGATAACAGGTGTGTTTTCTCGAAAAGTTGTACAAACTTTGTTTTCTGGTGCTGAAAGCGGACATTGTGCATAAGCCAGTCCGGTAGTTGCCATGCTGACAGCTATAATGCTAACCAGCCTGAGCCGTGCAGTTTTACCCCCTTTCCGGGCTAATTCTGATGTAACGATATATGCCTGTACTTGCGCATTCCAGATAAGTTTGTAGATTTTATTCATATTGGCTAAGATGATCAGGTAAATGAGAATTATGTTTCAGTCAAACACCGTAGTTAGATATATACATTTTTAAACCAACATATAAACATATAAATAAGATATATCTTTTTTTTTATTCGACTATAAAAAATTGATGAAGTCAAAAAATTAACTATATGAAAATTAGAATTTAAATGTTAGCAATTGTAAAATATTATTATATTAATAATATCTTAATGGCATTAATGCTGTTTGAAATTTAAACAGTATAGGGCAGGCTGCAAAAGCGTTAGCCGGACAATTTTATACCTTTAGAATATTTTTTTATGTCGGTATTATCATTCAAATGTATGCTTTGGTAAGAAAATTTTAGACCAAATAGTTATAGTTTATGAAAATAGCATTAAATAAAAATAATAATCAGGTGATTTAATTTTTTAACCTGTTGTAAATTAGTTTCAAAATTGGCGAAAATATATTTAATAATTTTATAGAGACATCTGCAGAAAAATTATTTTCTTGTACATTATTTGGTAAGTGCGGATTGTTGATAGTTTATAAAAAATTAATTAAGGCACGTAATAATATGGAAAAGCTGTTTCAAAATGAAGTAACGGTCTGCTGGAGAGTTTTGTGAGAATAAATAAGATAACAGATTTAAGTTTATTCAGACATAAGTATTATCAGACATACAAAATTCTGTCTCATCTTACCAATGGATTTGCTAATAATAATCAATCAGAAATTATTTAATTACTGATAAATGCAATACGAAACTGAAAATACAGCTTACCAGCTAAAATTAATACTGTATGTCTGTATATCAGATATTTCCCGATATGATATCAATTTATATTGTGTTAGCATTACTGTGGTTACTCCGATTCTGAACCTGTGCAAAGAAATGTTCCGGCACAGGTTTTTTCTTGATAGCTGACTTTGTATTTTTCTGTTTTTCTTCTTAATCTGTCACAATAGATAATTATCTGGTCAGGAAATATATATGACAGAAGTTATGGTATTGGTTGTGGAAGATGAAGCTGCAATTTCTACCCTGATTCAATTTACTCTCGAGCAGGCCGGCTTTGTTGTGCAATGTGTACCCAGTGTAGAAGCTGCACAGCCCTTATTACAGGCCAGGCTGGCTGATGTGCTGTTACTGGACTGGATGTTACCCGGACTTTCCGGTCTTGATTTTGTCCGGCAGCTGCGCAATGATATTCGCAGTCGTGATTTACCCATTATTCTATTAACAGCACGCGGTGAAGAAACAGATAAAGAGCAGGGGCTGAATCTGGGTGCGGATGACTACATTACTAAACCTTTCTCACCACGAGAACTGATTGCGCGAATTAATGCACTTTTGCGCCGGCGTGCTCCGCAAAAAACCAGTGTACCTTTGCATATTTATGGTCTGGAACTCGATCCGCAGCAGCAGCGTGTACAAGTAAACGGACAAACCATTTCCTTCGGACCCAGTGAATTTAAGTTATTACACTTTTTTATGTCACATCCGGATCGTATCTATACCCGCAGCCAGCTTCTGGATCTTGTCTGGGGTGATCATGTGTTTGTTGAGGAACGCACGATAGATGTTCATATCCGCCGGCTGAGACGCGGGCTTGAAGCAGTCGGCTATGATCATCTTATCCAAACTGTACGCGGCAGCGGCTATCGCTTTTCACCATAGCTGGGAATACTTCTTGAATTTATCTTCTGTGAAATGACATGCTTCTGTCTGAACTGCGCCATCATTTATATTTAATACTGGCAACCTTGATTGTGGTTGTTGTAGCGTCATTGCTGGCCGGCGGTCTGCAAATCATGCTGATTAGCTTGTGCTGCCTGTTTTTTTTGTGGCTGGCGGGTTACTGGTATCATTTATTTAAACTGGTCCGGTGGCTGGAAAGACCGAAATTACGTAATGTGCCACAGGGGATCGGGATCTGGAACAATATTTTCAATACTTTGATGCTACAGGCACGTAGCCGTAAGAAGCGCAAGCAGAAACTGGGTGTCGCCTTGTTACGCTTTAACCGCATTGCTGAAACTATACCAGAGGGCGTATTAATCCTCGGGCAGGATGGACATATTCAGTGGCTGAACCATCTGGCTGCAATCCATTTGAATCTGGATGCTGAACAAGACAATAACAGTATGCTGACTGATCTGATTGAAAATATTGATTTCCGGCGATTTTTGGATGAGCCGGCAACAGAATCGGTGAATATAAAGCTTACACTTGAAAATATGAACAGCGGATTACCACGTGTATTAAATATTATCCGTACTCCGTTTGACGAACAGGCAACCCTGATTATTACTCAGGATATTACTGCTGCCGAACAGCTAAACGCTACCCGGACTGCATTTGTGGCCAATGTTTCGCATGAGCTGCGTACTCCTTTAACTGTAATCAACGGCTTTCTGGAAACCTTAACGGATATGCCGGATTTGCCGCAGGAGCAGCGTCAGTCATTTATTGCACTGATGAGTAAGGAAGGGGCGCGCATGAATCATCTGCTGGCTGATCTGCTGACTTTATCACGGCTGGAAAATCAGGTTGTTTCATCTGTGCGCAAGCAGCCGGTGAATCTGAGTACTCTGGCTGAGCAGGTGGTATTTGAAGCTGAGATTCTGTCAGAAAATAAACACCATTTTATCTGTGAAATAGCTGCAGATATCTGGATAGAGGGGATTCAGCAGGATTTATATAATGCGTTCAGTAATCTTCTGTTTAATGCCGTACGCTATACACCGCAATATGGAACCATTACCATCCGGCTTTATAGTGAACAAGACGAAAACAACTATCAGCAGACTGTGTTTCAAGTGAGCGATACTGGCCCGGGGATTGCTGCGGAGCATATTCCTCATCTTACCGAACGCTTTTATCGTGTAGATTTAGGACGTTCGCGCCAGAGCGGAGGAACCGGCCTCGGATTGGCTATTGCCAAATACGCACTGGCTGAACATGGCGGCAAATTACAGATTGAAAGCATTGCCGGCCACGGCAGCACCTTTAGTGCCATCTTACCGCAAATGAATAATAAAGTACTTGACAGCAGCCGCACTCCTGCCTAAAATGCGCGCTCTTGGGTCGTTAGCTCAGTCGGTAGAGCAGCGGACTTTTAATCCGTTGGTCGAGCGTTCGAATCGCTCACGACCCACCATTTCTCCTGCGTACCCTTTAATATCTTACGCATTTATCCAGAGTTTCTGTTTTTCTCCCTAATTATCAGTTGTGACAAAACTGTGATATTTCTATGTCATGATGTTGTCAATTTTTGATGCATGCTGAATTAAATACTCTGGTGCTGAATGAGCATATCTTTGCCTCCATTTCTAAAGATTCCCATTTGAAAGTCATCTCTAAAACGCCATCTTCAACTAGTCTGGTAGCTCATATATGCCCTGAGTCATGCCGGTTGAATTTTTACTTAAAGCCTCTGCTGGTGGGGTATTCCTGATTCAGTGCGGCCAGTAATAGTATTTATATTTCCAGATCCGAGCTGTTCTAGCTTATTTTGTATTTTTTAAGTGATATTCAGTATTCGCTGCACTTGTATATAGGTCGTTTAATTTCAGAAACCGGACTATGTGCGCGTTAGATATTTTAGTCTGTATCAATTTAATAATTGTCATCTTTAAGCGGCTCAAGTTTAGAAGATTTTTTCTTGTAATCAATTCTCAGTTATAAAAATTAAAATATATATTATTAAAATAAAATAGATAAAATAATGAAATCAAATTGAACTCAAAAAATTCGCTGATTTAAGTCTTTATTTCCTGAGTATTTCGAAAAATGACTAAAAAACAAATTAAGAATAAGGATTTTTTAAATTAAATCCGCTCCCGCCCCAGATAGGCAACAGCCGGTAAAACGGGGCTATTTGCCAGATACTGCTTATGCTGAAGAGCCGGAGAAGGCTAAATTACTGGTTTTTTATTATTTGAAGGTTTCTGCTGGAATATGGTTCTGATTTGATTAATACAGTAGTTGAAATGATTAAGAATGATTAATTTTATCAGCTACTACTTTGACTAGAAAATTGGAACCGTTGTTACAGAGCAGTAAAACCGTAAAATTTATTAATAAGAATAATAATATTAAATATACCAAGTATAGAAAGAACGTTGTATAAATAATTTCTTAATGATTAAAATGCAAAATCACATAGATAATTTAGTTGAAAATTTGATTTTTAGAATAAATATATGTTAATAATTATTTATATTTTAACTATATAAATTGCAGGAAAGTTATGATAAAAATCAGTAGCAGATTTGCCATGCTTTTCTTATGTTTTTTTTTCTCACAATCAGGATTTGCAAGAATCACAACTAATGCAAATGATCCGGAAGTGAAGTCAAAATGTGCAGATGGCACATATTCAACTTCAACCGGAAGGGGTACATGTTCTCATCATGGCGGGGTTGTTTATGATGATTTGCCAACAAGAAGAAAATCAAATAAAAAACCAAAAACTGAACAACCAAAAAATACTATTAAATGTAAAGATGGATCTTCAACTAAAGCAGGAAAAGGGGCTTGTTCGCGACACGGTGGAATAGCACGATAGAAATTTAAGCAATAGTGTGAGAATAATATTTTTAAAGTAGTATTTTGCGCTTAAAAATATTTAAATTTAAGAAAGGCTATTACCGCTTTTATACAATTACTTTGGTTGGCCTGTACAACCAAAGTAATTAGTAAAAGTATAAAGAGATTTAAATTCTGATAAATTTAATTAAAAGTACATTTGAAGCTGATTTAATGTGGATTCATTTTTACTATTAACTACCAGGTAAATAAATATTATTTTTTATTTTTAGTGTTCAATATCATGAACATTATTATTTTGTGATTGCTGATGATTTAAATCATTGCACAAATTTATCAAAAATAGCTGGCACCCATGTAGTAAATCAACATTAGAGATTTCAGATGTCAATTTACTGATAACTCTGGATCCTATTCTATATTAATTCTTATACAATTTTCTGGCCATTTTGGCATATAGTAATTAAAAAGTTGGGTTTTATGATTCTGAGTCATCCCATTTCTGCAGCAGTTCCAATGGTATAGTGTTAACTACTTCGGAAAACCGTTTGCCGACCAGTCGTTCAGCCTGGCGTAGCAGAGGAATAGTAGGGCTGCTTGGTTCATGAGCTTCAAACCAGTTACGGATGTCTTCAATACGCTGAAGTGCATCAAAGCGGTCGGTAATCGCAGCCGGCAAAAACTTCTCTGACTCATTCATTATTGTTTCTTCCGGAGAAGAAAGAGTCATTTCTGCAGTTTCAGTGATTGATGTTTCACTGGAAACTGTTTGTGTATCTGCCTGTATATTATTTTCATCAATAGTTTCGCGTTTTGAGGCAGCTCGGGTTTCATTATCCTGTAATATTTTCAGCAATTTTTTTAGCGGATTTAAATCTGGTGCTGTATTTTTCAGAATTTCATCAGCCCAGGTTTGCAGCTTATCAAGGATCGGTATAGTTTCATCCAGTGCTGTCAGAGCCTGACTGGCACGTAAACGTAAATCCACCAGCTGTCGCCGAACCGAATCAGGTGCCAGTGCATCAGCAGGGCGCGGTATTGATAAAGATCGTTCTACGTCCCTGATTTGCAGCCGCAATGCTGAATTGCTTGATAAAGTAATACTGCGGATATCAGCCATTACTCCTTCCGGATCGATGAGTGCCGCCAGAGCATTGCTGCGTACCAGAGCCGCATCTTCTTCATCACCTGTTTCATCAGATTCAATCTGCGGATAGATATCTTGCGGATAAGTACTACAGGCTGATTCCAGTAACTCTAACCCATCGCGCAATCCTGTAGCACCATTAAGCTGGATTTTGCTGCGAAGCAAGATAATGTAAATCCGGATGTCTTTGGTACGCAGTAGCAATCTCAATGCATCACGTTCGATTTCATTCCAGTTTACGCCTTCCGGTTTGTTGACGAAATCACCGTATTGCGCTTCTGGCTGTTCAGTAGAATTAGAGAGTAATAGCAGAAATTCCGGATCGTATTCAAGGTTGCTGCCACAGGGCTGCTCATCAGACACAGGCGCAAGAAGATCCGCATATTTTGGATTGGTTTTTGATTTTTTGTTACTCATTATTTCCTCACAACTCTCTGATACCGGCATATTGTTCAGGTTGATAGGTCATGCCGGTAACCGGAAGATCATCTATTGATTGTCCCAGCCATGTTGTCCAGCCCAGACGCTGGTCAGAACCAATTTGTGCCGGTGGCGCTGAACGCGGATTAAGCTGGAGTTGAATTTCCCATTCATACTCATAACCGACAAAAGCTCTGACCCATTCGATTAGCCTCGGTAAATCACGCCCGTTAGGTAAAAAATGTAAGTAGTTGTCCAGATTTAAGGGACCAATCGTCAGGCGAAATTTATGCTGGCGATCCGGTACCATTTGTCCTACCAGAGCGCCTTCACCCATAACAGATGCTGGCCCGGGAACTCCAAGACGGGTACGCTCTTCATCAGCAACCGGGATCCAGTGTAATACGTATTCCTGAAGATTAAACGGAACACCAAAATAATATGATAATGTTGAGGTAATACCATCCGGATTACGTGCTTCACGTACCAGATGAGCCCCGGCTGCCAGTCTGGGATGAGAGGGGAGCGGGCTATCAGTAATTTCATCAAGGCTTTGTCCACTCAGGCTGGCAATATAAAATGAGAAATCTTCTGCATCGCCTCTGTCCAGTCCGCCGCCGGCTGATTGTGCACTTTGCCATGCATTGTAAAATTGTGTCAGATAACGATGATGAAACAGATCGGTAAAATCAACTAATGTTGTGTCACGATTACTGTCCCGCCGACTCAGGGCAGTTTCGGTATAGTGCATTGGTAACGGACCGTTTGCTCCCCATAAACCGAGTCCGTATAGCTGTATTCGAAACTTTCCTTCTGATGTCAGGGAGGCATCAGCAATTTCACGAGGTGCGAATACCAGAGAAGGTGATTGCCCGAGCCGAAATGGTTCCTGCTGAGGAAGTGCGGCATGTCCGATTGGCATTTTTAGCTGAGACTGTGCACCAAATCGGCGCATGAGACTCAGATATCCGTAACGCCATGGTGTTTCGCTTGCCCTGTTAAGAGTCTCATGCCAAGTGCTATCGGATGTATTTACCGGTTCAGCTGGCTGATTCATCAGATGGCACCCCTTCCGCCCATGCGTACCGGCCAAAGTGCAATTTGTCCGCGCTGTATACTATGTAATGCAGTTTGTGTAAAAGTATTAATGGCGACATGACGCGACAGATAATGCTCTAGAATGAGACCGAACAAATAAGGGCTGACACCGGAAAATCCATCTTCATCAATGGTTAGTTCGCATTTAATACCACGTCCGTAAACTAAAGGACCTGCTCCCGGTAAACGTCGGGTAACCGGTTCCGTTTTTGCTCCGATCAGGCTTTGTATCTGACGTAATTGCGGGCTGTCATGTGTCGGTACGAACAGCCGTAACATATCCCGTAGTGCCTGTCCTCCCGGGCGGTGGGCCATATCTGATAATGGCAGATAGTTGAAAGATAATTGCCGGATCAGGCGCCAGGCAATTTCTCGCTCTGCAAAAGGTGCGCGCGGTGGACGTGGTGGTCGAATCAGACCGATACTTTCTACTGGTACTGAATCATCAATAGACAAGTCATCAATGCCATTACGGGGAACCAGAGTGGCCAGATCACGATTGGTAAGTAAAGCTGTAGCTGACAGGTATCGCAAATATTCTGAATAAGGTGCATCATTCTGGTCAACCAGAGACAGAAAAATTTCAGTGCCGATATAGTTGGTGCGTGTACCGTATTTGCGTGCATTATTGGACAGTTTGCGTTGTTCCCTGCGCAATGAAAAATAGCGGCCATAATTACCTTCATCATTGTTAAGGGTATGATAAAGCGGGCGGAACGTTAGCTCTTCTGTCGTTTTGGCTCTTAATCCGTGAACGGTTTCGATGGTATAAAATTCATAATCAAGCGGTCGCGAGCGATCGGGTACTAGATGTAGTTCGGTACGTGCCGTATCTAGCTCAATACGATCTGTACGTTTACGGAACAGATTAATTAACGGTGTGCAGAACAAAGCAAACTGATCTGCGGTTGTCTGATTGATCAGCCAGCTATCAGGAATGCGGTTGAGTAGAATAACAATCTCAGCTTCATTACCGCTGACTTTACGTAAACCTGTGGCCAGACCTGTAGGTGTAAAAAAGTAAAATCTTTCCGGACAGCTGAAATATTCATGCAGCAGATTATGCCCGTGGAAAACATCCCAAGTAAGGGGGAGTAAACCCTGACCCGGTTCTAAACCTTCGTGTACAACTGCATCACGTACATTAATATCCAGTGAACCGCTAAATTGTCCGGGCTGACCGGCTATGGTTGCAACAGCACTGGTGTGCAGCAGTTCAAAAAGATGTGAAGCAATTCTTTCTTCTCCGCACAGATAAATAGGCAGCCGATCCAGCCCTTGAATCTGATTAAAATTGATTTCACCAAAAGTATGCAGAGTTAGGCGTAAGGCTCCGGCAACTTTGGTATGTGCTGGTAAATAACGATTCAGTAAGGGCATATCAGGTGGTGCTGCCGTTAATCGGGCCTCAGTAATCTGTATTGGCCATAGAGTAACTTCCTGACTATTGCGGAATTCACAGACTGTATTCTCTCCAACTGGAATGCCGGCGCGGAAAGATGAATGTCTGGGTACCTTAAAACCATTTATGAAATCACCTTCCGTATGGCTAGGATGCAGTTGTGCTACGGCCATGGACGGTGTTGGTGTAACATAATTCGGATAAATGACTTCCAGAAGACGCTGTGTAAACCGGGGAAATTCCGCATCAATTTTTAACTGGGTACGGGCAGTCAGAAAACAGAAAGCTTCGATCATCCTTTCTACATAAGGATCAGCGATATCTATACCCTGCATACCCAGACGTTTGGCAATTTTGGGGTGCTGGCGTGAAAATTCAGCTGCCATTTCACGCATGTAGGTAAGTTCTTTATTGTAGTAATCGAGTAATAATGGATCCATGATTGTCTGTCAGATGATACTAATCCTGTTGGTTTCTAGATCAAAAGCGCTTTGCACAATGAATGATGTCGGATATGGTTCAGTCAGAATCCGGCCACGTATTTCAAACAACAGAACGTTATAGTTCAGTTTTGTTTCATCTTTCATAAGTGGTGCAACACCTAATGAAGATGCCTCCAGCCTGGGTTCGAAACGCAGGATTGCCCGGCGAATAGCTTTTTCAATATCTGCCCATTTGCGTTCATGCATATACTGACCGGCGATAGGCGGAACACCATAATTCACTACTGATGAGGCAACCTGCGGGTATTTCCCCACATCTATTTCATCTTCCAGATTTGTGGTGTTGAGCAGGAGCATCAGATCACGCTGAACAATTTCACGTAACCGGCTGGCAGAGACAGTATAGTTATCTGAAAGTTCAGTTTTGCGTCCCGGAGCATCATCGCGTAAACGATCAAATAATGTCGGTAACAGGTGTTCTCTGGGACGCAGTGGAGGAAATTGTTCAGCCATTTATTGCTTCTTTATTATCTGCAAATGTACATGAAGTCATTTCTAAGATACCGATATCATTTTGATCTGTTTGCCAGGTTTTTTGTCCCAGGGCACGTACTGATGTTTGTCCGTGCTCTTGCCAGATTGTTTCCCTGCATAACATTAATGACTCACCTGCCGATTCAGATCCGCAGCAGCGTGCAAGCAGGAAAGCGTGGTGTTCTGATCCGTCTTTCAGTGTTATCAGTGCCGGTTTCCAGAGTAAATCGAGAATAGTTTTAGGTTGTTCAGAAGAAATAGCACTTAGTTGTTCAAAAGGCAGCCATGTATAGATACCACCCATTACCAGTTCAATAGTAGGACCCAACCATGTGTCACTGTCTGCAATCCATGCAAATTCACCGCCCGGTTCAATAACACCGGAAGCATCTTTACTTGATCCCAGTGCTCCTTCTCTGATTTCATCAGCTTTTTCTTCATTCCCTGACTGATTCAGGGCAATTGCGTCAAGTAATTGATCCACCCATGCTGGCGGTGGCTGAATAAATCCCGGACGTTTGCGACCGGCAAAACATTCTTTCCGATAGATTTCACAGGTAATCAGTCCTCTGTAAGCATGTGCTTCCTGTTCAAATCCGGATTGCATTTGCGCGCAAACCTGCAGTTGTTTCAATGCTCGCTGCCAGTCACCCAGAAGGCATAATAACTGAAATAGCAGCCAGCGCTGAGCAGGGTCTGTCGGGCTGACTTTGATCTGTTGTTCAGCTTCCTGAATCAGCGTAGTGATTGACCGGTCTGCCATCCATTGTTGTAGCGTCGATGGATTATCATGATTACTGCTGGTGATTGTCATCGGTAGAATCCTTTTGATAATTATTAGAAAATTGAGTCATACGGTAATGACTGTCCACACTTACAGTATGATGGTCTTTTCTGGTCAGTGCTGGCGGCATATGAGTATGACCGGTATGTTGTTGCCAGCCTGGTGCAAACAGGCGTAAGACTTCTGGTATTTCTTCAATGTGAAAGAGTTCTGCCTCTCTCAGACTATCCAGTCCGTTAAAAATATCATCTATATTTAACGGCCCGGAAACTATATCCTGTAACGTCATTAACGGATCAGTATTGCCAGACAGATCAGCTAGATTAATGGTGGACACTGAACTTGAAATATTGTTTTGCAACAGTCTTTTTTGCCAGACATAGTCATTATCGGATAATTGCGGTGTGTCCAGAGCATGACAATATTCCTGTAATAACTCATGAAAAATAGTTTCGGCCGGTGATTCTTCCTGAGATGAGTCCTTGACTTTGAATGCCGTGCTTTCCAATAATTCATACGGCAGATTGGGTATGATCAGATCAAAAGGATTTTCTTCCGCATTTTCTTTTTGCTTTTGAGGATCAAACCAAGTCAGCTCTAAAGGCATTATTTCTTTAGTTGACGGAATAGTACTGGTTGTTTCAAACTCCGGTTTTGTATCTGTTTGTTCTTCAGGATTGATTTGCCAGATAGATAATCCCCATTCAAGCGTATCGCCATCATGCAGTTGAAACCAGTGATTTGATGTCAGGGTGATTTCGTTTACAGCGCAATGTACTTCTGAAGACTTGTTTAACAGCTGCCATCCGTTCTTTGAATATTGAAAGCATAACGCCAAATCTTCGTTTTCAGGAGCTTCCTCAACATGGAGCTCATATATCGCATTTTTCATAAAAAAAGCGAAATCTTTCAATTCATAGATTTCACCAATCTTGATCCCGCGAAGGTAGTCAAGACGTAATAACAGCGTACTGTTCATAACGCTTTCCCGACAATAACACGCCAAGTCCTCTTTGTCTGAATTATGGATTGATTAACATTTATTTCATAACTTTATAAGAAGTAATAAAATATTATCTTTAGCAAAGAAAAATAAATCTTTTTTTTGAAAAAAATGCACACACTTTATGCATATATCTGTTTATTATCTTATCTTTTAAATTGTTAAGCAAGATTTATTCTTGTATCCTATATATAAACATATTAAAATTAAATTAATTTAATATTTGTTAAATTATATTTATAATGTAGTGAAGATTAACTTTTATTAGAGATTTTACATGCATAAACAATTTGAATCGGGGAGTAGGTAAACCAGTATGGATATTTCGCGCCAGGCATTGTTTGGTAAACTGAACACAACACTTTTTCGCTCCATTGAATCAGCTACGACTTTTTGTAAGCTGCGCGGAAATCCCTATGTTGAACTGGTGCATTGGATACACCAGCTTATGCAATTAAATGATGGCGATATGATGCGAGTGTTGCGTCATTTTGACATTGATCTGGCACAAATTGAACAGGATATTTCCCGCAGTTTGCTACTGTTGCCATCGGGAGCAAGCTCTATAAGTGACTTTTCCCACTATATTGATCAGTCAATTGAACGTGCCTGGGTTTATGCCACATTAACATTTAATGATAACAAAATCCGCAGCGCCTGGTTACTTGCTGCTCTGGTGATGACTCCTGAGCTCAGGCGTGTACTGGTTGGCATTTCTACTGCATTTGCCAAAATTCCTCAGGAAGGACTGGCAGATATTTTACCCGGTGTTGTTGCCGGATCTCCGGAGTCTGCGGATCAAGCCTATGACAATTCTGGTTTTACTCCGGCCTCTCCTGGAGAGGCCAGTCAGTCATTAACCAGTACCGGTCAGGATGGCCAATCTGCTTTAACTCGTTACTGTGCGGATCTGACGGAGCAGGCAAAGCAGGGAAAAATAGATCCGGTGATTGGTCGTGAACACGAAATACGCACGATGATCGATATTTTGTTACGTCGCCGGCAGAATAATCCTCTGCTGACCGGAGAAGCCGGTGTTGGTAAAACAGCAGTGGTAGAAGGATTTGCTCTGGCTATTGCGCAAAAAGAGGTTCCGCCAAGTCTGGCTGAAGTACGCCTGCTGGCTCTGGATGTCGGCGCCCTGCTGGCTGGTGCCAGTATGAAAGGGGAGTTTGAGTCGCGGTTGAAATCCGTACTGGAAGAAGCGACCAATTCTGCTCAGCCGGTGATTCTGTTTGTCGATGAAGTGCATACTTTAGTCGGAGCCGGTGGTGCTTCAGGAACTGGAGATGCTGCCAATCTGCTTAAACCTGCGCTGGCTAGAGGAACGTTACGCACGATTGGAGCTACTACCTGGAGTGAATATAAACGACATATTGAAAAGGATCCGGCATTAACCCGGCGTTTTCAGGTTTTACAGGTTGCAGAACCGGAAGAAGTTGCAGCCATTGATATGGTGCGAGGTCTGGTTTCAACATTTGAAGCACACCACGGTGTTATTGTGCTTGAGGATGCAGTTCGTGCTGCTGTTAAGCTGTCTCACCGCTATATTCCTTCCCGGCAGCTACCGGACAAGGCAATAAGTCTTCTGGATACAGCCTGTGCCCGGGTTGCACTGTCTTTGCATACACCTCCCAGCAGGGTGCAGTATCTGAGACAGCAGTTAAAAGCAGCTCAGACAGAACATAAATTATTATCCAAACAGCAGCGTATAGGTGTTTATGCGGGCGATCTGAACGAGATCGAAGCCAGAATTTCAGCCTTATCTGAAGATTTAAAAACAGAAGAAGCACACTGGAAAGAAGAGCTGGAAGCAGTTGAAAAAATTCTTGCAGCACGTGAACGCTGTCAGAATAGTGACGAAGCGGATGCATTGTCTGAATTATCAGAGCTTGAATCAGTTTTGCGCCAGCATCAGGGCGATATGCCTTTGGTTTTTCCGGAAGTAAGTGAAACAGTGGTTGCAGCTATTGTTTCCGACTGGACCGGCATTCCGGTCGGACGCATGGTCAAAGATGAGGTAGGGGCAGTACTGAATCTGTCTGAACATCTGGGACAACGGGTAATCGGGCAAAACCAGGCACTGTTGCAGATCGGAGAGCGCATACAGACATCACGTTGCGGTTTAACTGATCCCAATAAACCGGTTGGTGTATTTTTGCTGGTCGGGCCTTCTGGTGTAGGTAAGACAGAAACTGCTCTTGCACTGGCAGAGGCCATGTATGGTGGTGAACAGAATCTCATTACAATCAATATGAGTGAATTTCAGGAAGCGCATACCGTATCAACACTGAAGGGCGCGCCACCGGGTTATGTTGGGTACGGCGAAGGTGGTGTTCTGACAGAAGCGGTACGTCGTCGGCCTTATAGCGTGGTATTGCTGGATGAAATAGAAAAAGCACATCACGATGTTCATGAAATTTTTTATCAGGTATTTGATAAAGGCATGATGGAAGATGGCGAAGGGTTAAATATTGACTTTAAAAATACCGTTATCTTGCTAACTAGCAACGTTGGTTCTGATCTGGTTTCTCAGCTTTACGACGATCCTGCTCTTGCTCCTGACTGGCGTACTTTGAAAGAAGTACTGATGCCTGAATTGCGCAAACATTTCCCTGCAGCATTTATAGGTCGTCTGACAGTTATACCTTATCTGCCTCTGGCTGATGAAGCGCTGGGCAGTATTGCCAGAATGCATCTGGATCGTATTGTACAGCGGATGCAGGAACAGCACGGTATTGCATTACATTATGACGAAGCACTGGTCAGCCATATCATTCAACATTGTCCGATGCATGAAACGGGCGCACGGTTACTGATTGGCTATATTGAACAGCATATTCTGCCGGCATTGTCGCGTTATTGGTTGCAGGCGTTGTCCGAAAAGAATGTTCTGGAATGCATTGATATCAGCATTGATCCGAACCGTAGTGAAGATCCTATTGTTTTTCAGGCACGGTTGGCTGGTGAAATGTCTACAAAGTAGCAAACTAAATGGCCGGTTAAGACCGGGATTATTTGATAATAGTAAAGGAAGCAAATATGGCGGTATTTAACAACAGCGCCCAGAAATTTATTCAGCGCAATCGTGCGCCAAGGGTGCAAATTGAGTATGACGTTGAAATTTACGGTTCCGAGAAAAAAATCGAGCTGCCATTTGTCATGGCTGTGCTGGCAGACTTGTCCGGTAAACCGGCAGAAGAATTGCCACCAGTTGCAGAGCGCAAATTTCTGACCATTGATATCGATAATTTCGATGAACGAATGAAAGCCATTCAGCCACGTGTGGCATTTGCCGTACCAAATACCTTATCAGGTGACGGACAGCTTATGGTTGATATCACTTTTGAGAGTATGGAAGATTTCTCACCGGCACGCGTGGCACAAAAAGTTGATGCTCTGAAACAATTACTGGATGCCCGTACTCAGCTGGCTAACCTGCAAACCTATATGGATGGCAAATCCGGTGCTGAGAATTTAGTTAACCGGCTGCTACAGGATCCGGGTTTGCTGCAGGCACTGGCCAAAGCACCTAAACCACAGTCAGCAACTGAAGAAAAAACCGGGGCATCTGCACCTGCGGATAGCAAGTAATAACCCGCGCTCAGAGTCTATTTGTAAGTATTGAGGAGTATTTATGGCTACACAGTCAAAACAGCAATCCGATGTCGCAGTGGCAGAACGCCCGGTTGCGCAATCTGAATTCAGTAATTTACTAACCAAAGAATTTAAACCTAAAACAGATCAGGCAGCCAAAGCTGTTGAACAGGCAGTTAAAACTTTAGCAGAACAGGCACTGTCTCATTCAGTAACCATCAGTGATGATGCTTATAAAAGTATTGAAGCTATTATTGCTGAAATTGATCATAAGCTTTCCGAACAGATCAATCTGATTCTACATCATGAATCTTTCCAGAAACTGGAGTCATCATGGCGCGGTTTGTTTCATCTGGTATCCAATACTGAGGTAGATGAACATTTGAAAATTCGTTTCATGAATCTGTCTAAAGATGACTTGCGCCGCAGCATGAAACGTTTTAAAGGCATTGCATGGGATCAGAGTCCTTTATTCAAACAGATTTATGAAGAAGAATATGGTCAGCTTGGTGGTGAACCTTATGGCTGTATGATTGCTGATTATTATTTTGATCACACACCACCGGATGTGGATCTGCTTGGTTCAGTTGCCAAAGTAGCAGCTGCCTCACATATGCCGTTTATTGCCGGTGCGTCACCAGCTGTACTGCAAATGGATTCCTGGCAGGAATTGGCTAATCCGCGCGATTTAACCAAAATTGTTACCCAGAATCTGGAATACGCTCCGTGGAACTCGCTGCGTGCCAGTGAAGATTCACGTTATCTTGGTTTGGCTATGCCTCGTTTCCTTGCGCGTTTACCATATGGCATTAAAACCAATCCGGTAGATGAATTTGATTTTGAAGAAGATACAGACGGATCAGATCATCGCAAATATGTATGGAGTAATGCCGCTTACGCCATGGGTGTTAACATTAACCGTTCATTTAAACACTTTGGCTGGTGTACCATGATTCGCGGCGTTGAGTCAGGTGGTACCGTTGAAAATCTGCCATGTCATACTTTCCCGACTGATGACGGTGGTGTGGATATGAAGTGCCCGACCGAAATCGCCATTTCTGACCGTCGTGAAGCAGAGTTATCAAAGAATGGTTTTATTCCGCTGATTCATCGCAAGAATACAGACTACGCAGCATTTATAGGTGCGCAATCTCTGCAAAAACCTCAGGAATATTATGATCCGGACGCTACAGCCAATGCTAATTTGTCTGCACGTTTACCTTATCTGTTTGCGTGCTCACGTTTTGCGCATTTTCTGAAATGTATCGTACGCGACAAAATTGGTTCATTCAAAGAGCGTGAAGATATGCAGCGCTGGCTGAATGAATGGATTATGAATTATGTCGACGCAGATCCGGTGAATTCATCACAGGAAACTAAAGCGCGCCGTCCGCTGGCTGCTGCAGAAGTAGTAGTGGAAGAAGTTGAAGGCAATCCGGGATACTACGATGCCAAATTCTTCCTGCGTCCGCATTTCCAGCTTGAAGGACTGACCGGCTCTCTGCGTCTGGTTACCAAGCTGCCGTCTGTGAAAAAAGAAAATGCATAAATAGTAACATCATAGAATGAATTTCGGATTGCAATATTGTATGGCCATATTGTATTGCCCGAATATGTAGTAGGTAATTTTAACTTTAAAAAGGAAGCTAATAATGGCTCATGATATATTTTTAAAAATTGATGGTATTGAAGGTGAAGCATTAGATGACAAACATAAAAATGAAATCGAAGTGCTGAACTGGACATGGACAGTTCACCAGGAGTCTTCAATGCATACTGGTAGCGGTCTGGGTTCTGGCAAGGTTACAGTAAATGATCTTGAATTTGAACACTACATCGACCGTGCAAGCCCGAACCTGTTCAAGTACTGTACTACAGGTAAACACATTGCCAATGCTGTTTTGACAATGCGTAAACCAGGTGGTACTCCTCTGGAATATTTGAAATACACTTTCAAGGATTTAATTGTATCTCGAGTAATGCCTAGTGGTAGTCGTGACGGTGAAATGGCTCCACGTGAATTCGTTAGTTTATCATTCACTTCCATCGTGCAGGAATATGTTGTTCAGAATCAGCAGGGTGGCAGCGGTGGTACTGTTACTGCAGGTTACGACTTCAAAGCAAACAAAGACGCAGCTTAAACCTGAGTATACCGGTACCAGCCAGTTTGAATTGGTTGGTGCCGGTATTTGGTGTGCTGCACAGGACGACGTATGGTTACATATGTAAATACTTTTCTTCATCGGAGCATTGTGCTTATTTTCTTGTCGATGACCTTGCTGACAGGTCTTATCGGCTGTACCAGCACAAGACCATCGATTAAGGAGCAAACCAGTATTGATTTGCGCATTGAAGCTGCGGAAAACGTCAATCCTGATGAAAAAGGTCGCGCTGCACCTATACAGGTGCGAATTTACGAATTAAAGAATGATAACGCTTTTACTTCAGCAGATTTTTACTCATTACAGGATAATGATAAATCAATACTTGGTGGTGATCTGCTGGTGAGTGATGAATTTATTCTGCGTCCGGGGGAAGTTAAAACCATTCGCCGCAGAACAAATCCGGAAACTACAGTGATCGGCGTACTGGCCGGTTATCGCGGACTGGCTCAATCACAATGGCGTGAAACTTACCACCTTGCTGAAGCTCCGTATGCCAGATGGTATAGGGAGTGGTGGCCGCTGAAAAAAGTAAAGCTGGATATTAACATTGGGCAGAGGGCCGTTGTGGTCACTGAACTGGATTAAAGCAGAGGAATTTCTCTAAATGAGTTGGTACAACCGAGTGGTCTGGAGCGAAGGACAATTTCTGCTGCCGCAGATTTTCCAGCAACAGGAACGTTATCTGGAACATTTTGCACATCGTCGTAGTGCGCCGTTGTCGCCGTTCTTCTGGGGATTCTCCCGTTATGACATCGATCACGAAGCATTAAATCTGGGAAAACTGGTACTTAAAGATGTTGCCGGTGTATTTGCGGACGGCACACCCTTTGAAGCACCTGGAAATACACCATTGCCGCCGCCGCTGACAATTCAGCCGGAACATCTTGATCAGATTATTTATCTGGCTTTGCCGATTCGTACGCCAAACGGAGAAGAAACCAGTTTTGAAGATAATCCTGAATCATTGGCCCGTTATGCAGTATTTGAAAGCGATGTCCGGGATGCCAATTCAATCGGACTGGGTGCAAAAACTGTACAATTAAGTAATTTGCGCTTACGGTTAATGCCTAAAAAAGCACTGACGGATGCATGGATTGGTCTGCCGATAGCACGGATAAGCACATTGCGTTCAGACGGTGGCGTAGAGATTGACAGTACTGTCATTCCGCCGGTGACTCAGTATACAGCCAATACTTTATTACAGACCTGGTTATCACAGATTCATGATCTGACACATCTGCGTGCTGATTCTCTGGCAGAAAGGCTCACTGGTGGTCATGGTAAAGGTGCGGAAGCAGCAGAAGTATCAGATTATTTATTATTACAAATTCTGAACCGATATGAACCATTGCTCTTTCATATACTCAAAGTAGGGGCAACATCGCCAGAGTTTATTTATCGACAGTTACTTAGTATGGCTGGTGAATTGTCCACATTTGTCCGGCCCCATACCCGGCGTCCAGTAGAACATCCGCCTTATCTGCATGAAGCACCTTATTATTGTCTGAAACCTGTTGTAGATGATGTACAGCATTTACTCAATGCCGTTTTAATTCGCAGTGCACAGCATATTCGTTTGGAAGATGCAGCTTATGGCGTTAAGAATGCTGTAGTAGAACCAACCGAACTGCGAGGCTTTGGTTCAATGGTACTGGCTGTTAAAGCGCAGATACCGCCGGATATACTTGTTCATCAGTTTTCTGCTCAAACTAAAATCGGACCTTCCGATCGTTTACCGGAATTAATTCGTTCTCACTTACCGGGCATGGTATTACAGGCACTGCCGGTACCACCCCGTCAGATTCCGTTTAATGCAGGATATGTCTATTTTGAATTATTGCGTGAAGGTCCTTTATGGGAGCACATCGCACATTATGGCGGATTGGCCATGCATATTGCCGGTGACTTTCCAGGCTTGCTGATTGAACTTTGGGGAGTACGTGATCAATGAATGAATTCGATAGTATTCTCGGTGATTCAGGTACCACGGGGCAACAAACAATTGCATCCTCTGCTTCAGAATCATTATCGAAGCAAAACGGATATGAGTTTGATCAGCATAGCGAAGCACCGTGGTTTAGTGATCAGCATACAAAGAAAATCATGGCTAATATTGATGCCGGTCCGGACAGTAAACAACGACTGGCAGATATTGAAGCTGCTGATAATCCATTGCTTGAAGCCGCACAGCCATTATTGCTGACACTGGCAAACATGCCAACACAACTTGATTCTTACGATAATGGTATTGAGAGCTTGCGCGAATTGCTTATACGTGAAGTTCATATTTATCAAACATTGTGTGATCAGGCAAATTTGCGCCGTGAACATGTACTGGCAGTACGTTATTGTTTGTGTACAGCACTGGATGAGGCTGCAAACAAAACCTCCTGGGGTGGTGGCGGTGCATGGGCACGGAAAAGTCTGCTGATTGTTTTTCATAATGAAAGCTACGGCGGCGAGAAAATATTTTTACTTATCGGTCGTCTTTCACCTAATCCTCAGGAATATGGTGATGTACTTGAAGTAATTTACCGAATCCTGAGCTTAGGCTTTGAAGGCCGGTACAGTGTACGGCCGGATGGCCGGAAACAACTTGACCTGATCCGTCAGCAATTGCTATCCATTATCAGCAGCGGACGAGATCCGGTTGCCCGGGATTTGTCGCCGCACTGGCTGGCTGACGCTGCAGGCAGACTCCGCCGGCTGCACTGGATACCAGTTTGGGCAAGTGCAGCATTTTTTACCTGTTTTTTACTGGTTATTTTTGTTTGGTTCAAATTTCAGATTGTTGGTACTGATACAAAATTGCAGCAACGGATTGCGGCTATAGGTAAAGCTGTACCTCCGCCGGCTGTTACCACTACGGGTGTGTTGCGTCTCAAATCATTATTGAAAGATGAAATTGAGCGCGGGGTCGTTAGTGTTAATGAAAATGCCCAGCAAAGCCAGGTGACTTTCCTTGGAGATTTTATGTTTGTGCCGGGTAAAAAAACGGTTAATCCAAAGATAATGCCTGTACTGGATAAGGTTGCCAGTGAAATAAACAAAGTATCCGGTACAGTTATGGTAACAGGACATACCGATAACCAGCCTATTCATACTGCTGAATTTCCCTCTAACCAGGTTTTATCTGAAAAAAGGGCTGCTGAAGTCGCTTCCTTGTTAACAGAGAAAGGTGTGGCTGCATCACGGTTGAAAATTATTGGTTTAGGTGACACCGCGCCGGTAGATGACAACAATACAGCGCAAGGCAGAGCAAAAAATCGCCGTGTAGATATTGTTGTAACGGAATGAAATAGTGATAAATTCTGATATCGCTGTGTATGGCATTAAGGTATCAATTATGAGGCGTGTCAAAATTTTTGTTGGTGCAAGTCCGATTGGAAAGCAGAAGACTTTGGCTTATCCCATGAAAAGGTGTGATGATGAAAATGTTGAATAATATATTGAAACATTTTTTATGCATTTCGCTGGGCTTAAGTAGTTTTATTTGTTTGGCATCAGATATGAATGCTGATGAACGTGCTTTTATTGAATTCATTAAGCAGCAACTTTCTGTACAGGTATCTGTGCAGCGAATTCCTGCTGAACAGATACATACTATTGTCAGTCGTAATCTAGATCTGCGGATGGAGAAATTGCTAACCAAAGTGGATGGTATTAACCTACATACTAGGTCTGTAGACAGTACCGTTACGCCAATTCAGCTGGCTCTTCTAGAACTCATCTATCCGGATGAAGCAACGGCAGTGCAAGCTTTACGACAGCTGGGAAAAAAACGTTATTTCCAGCATAGCAAAATACTAATACCGTTTTCCATAGTTCAAATAGGTCATCGGTTGCTAATCGTATTTACTGAAAATGCAGGAAATAGCAGTGCGATAGCAGTTATAGAAAAATTCCCTACAGAGGGGTTATATCCTCGGGAAACTTTATTAAATATCCAGCAAAATAGATAGCAAAAGCAAATAACATGCAAAAAATTCTAGATTTTCTTTTTTCACGTCGCATGCTGGCGATTCTCGGTATTATCATTTTGGCACTGGTCATATGGTTTGTCGGGCCATTGTTAGCATTTGGAGAATTTCATCCGTTTGCATCCATACCTATGCGCGTGATCACAATTCTGCTTCTGTTTGGATTATTGTTTCTCTGGTTTAAGAACTGGTCACTTTCAATTATCTGGGTTGCAGCAATATGTGTATTAATCTGGCAAGCCGCACCACAGCTGGCATATGGTAAGACTCATCCTTTTGCTCCGGCCTGGGTTCGTGCTGTGCTGATCGGTCTTGTCTTGTTCTGTTATGCCCTTTATGGTTTATACCGTCTCTGGCAGGCATTGCGGGTAGACGAACAATTACTGCAAAAAATTCTTCGTCCGCGTAAAGAAAAATCTGCTGTTGCAGAATCGCGCGAGGATCAGCGGGCTGTTACCAGTATTGTTACCCGTGCCATTGAGCAGTTAAAACAGATGAGAATTGGTAAACCGGGAATCGGTTTTCGCCGTCTTTTCGAAGGTAAACGTTATCTGTATGAATTGCCATGGTATATGATTATTGGCGCACCGGGTGACGGTAAGACCACTGCATTGCTTAACGCAGGTCTGCAATTTCCTTTAGCAGAACAAATGGGGCAGTCGGCGGAAGCAATCGCTATTCCCGGCAAAGGAGGAACCCTGCATTGCGACTGGTGGTTTACCAATGAAGCAGTATTAATTGATACTGCTGGCCGGTACGTTCGCCAGGATGACGGAGATTCAGCAGAAAATGCGTCCCGTAATGCCGGAGAGTGGCGCGGCTTTCTTGGTTTATTACGTAAATATCGGCCGCGTGCACCTATTAATGGTGTGTTACTAACCATCAATGCAGCTGATCTGGCGGGTAAAACCGAGGCCGAACGTATTACAGCGGCAGCGGCATTAAGAGCACGGTTGGCGGAGTTGCGCACAGAGCTTGGCATTCGTTTTCCGGTATATCTTATGGTTACCAAAATGGATTTGCTGCCAGGGTTCACCGATTACTTCAATTCACTGACGACAGAAGGCCGTGCTCAGATATGGGGCTTTACGCTTCCGTACGATCAGAAACAGCAGAAAAACAGTCGTGATCAGTTACGTCCGAGCTGTGAAAATGAGCTGAAACTGCTGGCAAAACGTCTGGATCAGGGCATAGATAACCGTTTGCAGGAAGAATATGATGTGCAGCGGCGCTGTAATCTTTATGCGCTGCCTCAGGAATTTGCAGCACTGTCTGAACCATTACTGGATATTATTGAGCGCGTATTTCTTGATTCTAAATTTGATTCTACCCAGCTACACAATACGCTCCGTGGTGTTTACTTTACAAGTGCCGCACAGGCACCAGCCAATGCTAATGCCGATCGTCAATCACCATTACAACGTTTATGGCGTGCTATAAAACGTGATCCGGCACTCACAGAAAAAAATAGCCTTTACGCTAATACAGTAACACCTACCGGCAGTCGGAGCTATTTTCTGCATGATTTACTGACTAAACTGGTATTTCAGGAACCTAATCTGGTGCAGCCGAACCTGCAATGGGAAATGCGTTACCGAGTAATGCGTTTTGCCGGGCATACACTAGTACTGATTATTTTTCTTTGGCTGGTTCAGGGTATGTATACCAGTTATGGTAAAAATACTAGCTACCTGTCTGCAATCAGTTCTAAAACGACAATACTGGCGGAAAAAGTCCGTGCCTATGCGCGAAAACCAACTGCTGAAGCCGTACCGGATATATTGAATTCAGCCCGGGAACTGGCTGCTTATCCTGGGCTTGATCCGGATAAACCGCCAACCAGTTACCGTTATGGTTTGTATAGCGTGCCTCCGGTTATTAAGAGTGCTGCAGCCACTTATGATCAACTGCTTGATCAATTATTACTGCCACCTATTGTCCGTGGTGTGGAAAGTACATTATCTAATGCAATTGCACAGAAAGATGCTAAAGAAACCTATGATGCCTTACGTGTCTATCTGTTACTGAATTTGGATACTGAACATCAGGATAAATTTAATGCTAATGAAATTCAGGCATGGGTACTGAAGAAATGGGAACAAAACGACACTGCTGCTGTGTTTGGCGGTAGTGCCAGTATTTACGAACATCTGGGTGCATTATTTGATGGCAGCCGTGTAGTACATTCTCCATTTGCCAAAAACGACGCGTTGATTCGCAGCGCGCGGGAACTGCTGGAGGGTAGTTCCAGCACTGAACGTATCTATGATCGGGCCAAAGTTACCATGACTGATGAGGCTCCGGAAGATTTTACTATTGTCCGGGCTGTTGGTGCTGATGCGGGTACTGTTTTTATTCGTGCCAGCGGCACTCCTCTGGATCAGGGCATTCCGGGGCTTTTTACTGTTCAGGGATATCGTGAATTATTTGATAAACGTATCTCTGAATTTGTCGCAGCCGCCTATGCAGATGATGAATGGGTTATGGGAAGAGAGACAACTGCTTCTCAAAAAAAAACTGCTGAGCGTGCGCAACAGCTGGCACGGAGGGTTAACGGAGATGAAGATCCTTTAATTAAAGAAGTACGACGCCTTTACTTGACGGAATACACCTCACGCTGGCAGACTTTTCTTGAAGATATTCATAGCGTGAACAGTACTGGTGCGGACAACAGCACCAGTCTGGCTTTTGATTTGCAAACCCTGCGTACATTTGCAGCGCCAGATTCGCCATTGATGCGTTTGTCCAAAGCAGTTGTTGAGCAGACAACCTTAGTACCACCTATAGACATCAAATCCAATCAGAAAATTCTGGCTGAGCGGGCAGAACAACGATTGTCAGGTAATGCACGCGAGGCAGTGCAGACAGCTAAATTATTGAAAAATGTACAGCCCAATGAACAACTGGAAAAGACACTGGTTGATAGCCGTTTTGCAGCTTTACGTGAAGTAGTCACCGGAGTGGCTGACATTCAGAATAATAGTGCCGGCAGCCGTCCGCAAAAACTGGATACCGTGCTCAGCCTGCTCAATGAGTATTACAATCAATTGATGATAGCGGACAATGCACTGGCAGCCAATACATTACCTCCGAAAATTGATGCCGCCGAAAAAATACGACTGGAAGCAGCTAAAATGCCGGCGCCTCTGAAAAATATTTTGCTTGATCTGACTACACAAGGCGCGCGTAAACTCAATCTTGCTTCCGGAGAAGTTCTTAGCCGGCAAATGGAAGCCATGATAGGTGGTAACTGTCGTAATGTGATTGATGGTCGTTATCCCTTTGTGGCCAGTAATCAGGAAGTGAGTGCCGACGACTTTAACCGTGTCTTTGCCAGTGGTGGTTTGCTGGATGATTTTTTCAACAAGCAACTGGCTTCACAGGTAGACATAACCACAAATCCATGGCGTTATAAACAAACTGAAGGTAATTCCACACCACTACCTGGACCAAATCTGGAGCCATTCCAGCAGGCTAAACGTATCCGCGAAGCTTTTTTTCAGGAGCCGGGTGCACGTAAAATGTCATGGTCTATGGATATTAAAGTGGTTGAACTCGATCCTACTATCACCGATCTGATCATTGATATTGACGGACAGTCTCAGCGCTATATGCATGGACCGGTACGGCCGCTTCATATTAACTGGCCTGGTCCGCGTAATGGATCAATGGCTGAAATCACTGCTAATCCGCGTATTCGTCAGGATAGCTCAACCATCATTACCAACGGTCCCTGGGCATTATTTCGTCTTCTTAATCAAGGCCGTGTCATCAGCAGCATGAGTGACAGTCGTCATTTAGTAGAATTTAGATTTGACGGACGTCGTGTTGTGCTCGAAGTAACTTCCAGTGTTGATTTCAATTTGCAAAATGTCAACAACCCATTGCATGGATTTACCTGTCCCCAGGGAGGAGTCACACCATGATAGGTATTCCGCGCGTTTCATCACCTGCAATATGGGGTAAATTACCAGACCGCGGTGATTATGTGCGTTATCAGGTGCGTAGTCATGAAGTTGAGGATTGGAGTGTATGGCTGAACAAACAGGAATGGTTGCATACTAAACAAACGTCTTCTGAAGAGGATAAACGGGCATGGTTGCGTCTGACTCCTGATTTCGGGCAGACTGGCATCACATTCCATGCCTTACCATGGAGTTTTGTGCTGGCGCCGGGTGTTTTACCGTTTTCGGGACGGAACTGGCTAATCGGCGTAGTAAGTCCGTCCGCAGACAGTATAGGCCGGTCCTATCCGCTAGTGATTTATCAGACAGTTAACCAGCATTGGCTGCAACGCTATCTGGATGCACCATTGGGCTGGCTCTACTGGCTGGCACAACTGGTTGCCGGCTACGTAACACCGGGAGGAAATAACAAAAAAGATCTTGCCGGACAGCTGGATAGACTATGGGAACTGCATAGCCCGAAATGGGGCGGCTGGTTTGCCCGGGCACAGATCGGTAATCAGACTGTCTGTCGTGAGTTAACCGGTCATCAGCATATAAGTAATGACAGATTACAGGGAGTACGCTCTTTACCATGGGCCAACTGGCCGGAGCTTGTATGGCAGCAGTCACCTACAGAAGGGTGGTTCTGGCAGCAGAATGAAAAGGGTGAGTTTTTAGATGCCAGATGTCTGGGTTCAGCGCTTTGGAAAGAATGAAGTTGGCAGCTAAATCAGCAAAATTCCGTTTACTGACACAGGGAGAAATTGCAATGACGATAAAGTTATTTAAAACACAGCAATCACTATAACTTCAGTAAAGACTCATATAAGTAATTATCAGCCGTATTAGTATGAAGATATCGCTGTTACACCAAATAGTGAGGTATATTTTCCAGAAAAGTAATGTTTAATAATATTTTTATATTGCTGAAAGTAGCAATAATATTCTTAGGTTTATGCATGAAATGATTTATATATTGGCAATACTAAATGGAAATGTCTGTTAAATTAAGAATTTCTTTTATTTGGAAGACAAAGTATGCGTATACATTAGAATTGTGAAGTATTTCTGTCTGCATATAAATATGGGACAACAGGCTGCAATTCATTCTGATTATTTTATTTTAAAAAGTATGCATATAATTTTGTAAAAATTATATATAATAATGTTTTATTAAGTTAAGAGCAAAAGGAATCTGATTTTTTATTATCTGTGTTGAAAATTGCTTTTATTCTTGTATGGTCAATTTGGCACCAGATTTGATCTGAAAATGTTAATCAACTTTGTTTGGAACGTAGCTATGCGCACTTATTTAACCGGAGCAACCCATTTGATATTTTTAATGTAGAAACATTTTACAGAGTAGTTTTTCTATTAAGAATATTTTAAGCATGAACTTTTAAAAACATTCATAATTTTCTGTAATGATTAAAGAAAGATTATTTCAGAAAATTAATTAATATTGTTTTTGATTATTGGTTGATACCTTAGTAGTAAATAAGAAGCAATTTTTATTAATCAGGCCAGAAACTGTGCAGAGGTTGTGCAGCATTATTATATCGGACAGGATTATCTGTCTGCTAATAGAGTAACCAATACTGAAACATACGCCAGTGCGGTCAGTATAACTGCATACAGCACAATAACGATGGGGAAAGATTATGAGCTTTAAAGCAGATCCGGATAAACTGAATCTTCCGGGAAATTCATCTTTACAGACACCGGGTTTTGTTGGCGGACAGAGTGCAACGCCAGATGTCGGAGAACTGGTTCAGGCCGGTACAGAACAGCTTGCCGGGCAATTGGCGGATAAAGCCAATGCAGCAATCAGTCAGGTCCAAAATATTGTCAGTACGGCAAAAGATACTATTGATGCAATAGGAAATGTGGCAGATCCGTCTGCACTTATGAAAGCTGCTCAGGCTGCAGCCGGTGGTGCGGCCGCTCCATTGAAGAACATGCTTGATAATATGCCAACTGATGCTCAGGATATTACAGATGCGATTGCTGGTGCACTCAGTGGTGCAGGAACACGAACAGTTACCGTCAGTGGTGCCGCTGTACCAAAGGGCATGCTCACTTTTGCCAGTATGTGCGGGCAGGAAACCCTGAGTGAACTCTTTAGCTACACTATTCAGCTGAAAACCCCTGATAAACTGAATATTGGTTATTTTGCACCCAGTTCCAACCTTCCGTTAAAACCAATGGTTGGTAAAGACCTTACTGTTGCAATTGAACTTGAAGGCGGAGATAAGCGTTATATCAGTGGTTTGGTTACAGCTGCCCGGGTGGTTGGTCATCAGGGCCGGGGAGTTGTATATGAATTGCGTCTGGAACCATGGCTGGAATTGGCTACTCGTACCAGTGATTACAAAATCTTTCAGGATAAAAGCGTTGTCGATATTCTTGATGAAGTATTAGGAGAATATCCGTTTGAAATGGAAAAACGTCTCACGGAAACATATCCCAAACGCAATTTTCAGGTTCAGTACGGTGAAACCGATTATGATTTCCTGCAGCGTTTAATGCAGGAATTCGGCATCTATTATTTCTTTGAGCATAGCGAGGGTAGTCATAAGCTCGTGCTAGTTGATGCTATAGGTTCGCATAAACCTTGTCCGGGTTCCCCGTCAGTCAGTTTCCATCAACAGGGGCTGAAGCTGGATAAAGAATTTATTGACACCATTGCAGCTAAAGAGTCACTGCGCACTGGCAAATGGGTACTGGACGATTTTGATTTCAAAAAGCCCAAAGCCAAACTGACCAGCATAGTTGCCAAGCCCCGCGAAACCGGTCATCCCGATTATGAACATTATGAATGGCCGGGTGATTATTTTGATAAAAGTGAGGGCGAATTTCTCACCAAAGTACGCATGGAAGCACAAAAATCTCTGGGCAGCCGGGTATATGGCAGCGGTACCATACGTACTCTGGTTACCGGCTGTACTTTTAATCTTGAAAACTGCCCGACAGTAGATGCCAACCGTGAATATCTGATTATAGATTCTTCCTTTATGATCCAGGATAACGGTGAACACAGTAGTCAGGGTCAGGAATTTGTATACGGTACCAGCTTTGAGCTCTTACCTACTAGCGAAGTTTTTCGTCCGCAGCGTACCATTAAAAAGCCACATACCCATGGTCCGCAAAGTGCCATTATTACCGGTCCTGCAGGTGAAGAAATCTGGACAGATAAATATGGCCGGGTAAAAGTACAATTTCTTTGGGATCGTTATGGCCAGTGGGATGAAAACAGTTCCTGCTGGATCCGCGTCAGCCAGCCATGGGCAGGGAAAGGTTTTGGTGGTATTCAGATTCCGCGTATCGGACAGGAAGTAATTGTAGATTTTAAAAACGGAGATCCCGATTTACCCATTATCACTGGCCGTGTTTACAATGCCGACACCATGCCGCCATGGGGATTACCGGGTAGTAAAACGCAAAGCGGTATGTTCAGTCACTCTATCGGTGGCGGACCGGCAAATGCAAATGCATTGCGCTTTGAAGATAAGCCCGGTCAGGAAGAACTCTGGCTGCACGCAGAAAAAGATCAGCGCATAGAAGTGAATAATGATGAAAGCCATTGGATAGGAAATGATCGTTCCAAAACTATCGATCATAATGAAACGATTAGAGTAGCTAATGATCGTACTGCCAGTATTGGTCATGATTGTTCGCGAGCAGTAAAAAATGACGAACAGGTAACCGTTGGTAAAAACAAAACTACCATGGTTGGTGAAAATTTGATTATTACAGCCGGAAAAAGTATACGATTGTCCTGTGGACAAACTGCGCTTGAATTACACGCAGATGGAAATTTTCATGTTACTTGCGAAAGTTTTAATATTACAGCCAAGCAAAACAGCCAAATCAATACCACAGACGGAATGTTAGATTTAAATATGGTAAAAGGCGGACCTCTTGCACCTATCAAAAAAGATGAAGATTCGGCAGCGCTTGCTGAATCTTTATCCAAGAATTTTCCATCTTCTTAAATATCAGACAAAAATTGAGGAATGATTAATGCTATATAACACAAATGATGCCCGAATAGAAATTCCTAGTAATGATTTAAAAGATATAACTTTAAATATTCTTAAATTTAAAGATCTTGGTACATCACTGGTTATGAGCAGAAGCGAACTGGGTGAGGATGAAACCCTTGAGTCCAGTCTTGATGATCAGTTAAAGCGTTTGGAAAGCTCAGTAAAAGGATTAAAATTCCAGCAGAAAACCAAAACTGTTTTCGGAAAAAATCAGGATATTGAAGCGTTTGAATTACGCAACCAGTTTATCAAAGGGAACGAAAGAGTTTATCAGTATCAGCTGGTATGCCTTATTCCGGGCACTCGTACCATGTTTGCCATGAGCTATGTAAAAAATACCAGCCTCGGTGAAGAAGAGGCAGCACAATGGCAGATAATAAAACAAAACTTTGAATTTAACACTTGATGATTTAAATAAATTAACTGAAAAAACTGAATTTAATAAAGCAAAGTTTTTACATTAGCCAATAATAAACAAACGCTGAAATTTGAGCTTGATTGGTAGGGTGATTATCAAATGGGGGAAGCATACTGGGCAGCCCGTGAGGGAGACGTGCTTTTACATATTTCATTGCTGGCTGATATTGCAAGTGCCGCTGTTGAAATACTCTGTTATGCAGCTATAGGGGCTGCATGTATTGCCGTCACAGCAGGAGCAATAGCTTTATTAGGAGGTGCCACTATCGCAGCTGCAGCGGCAGCAGGTGCAGCTGCGGTAACAGCAGGTGCCGGTACAACCGTATGCCTTATAGGGACGGCCCTTTCTGCTGCCGCTGCATATAAGTTAGGAAATCCTATTTCGGAACTTGCAGACTGGGTCGGCAGCTTATTTCCGCCATCTGAAGATGGTGAGATTAAAACCGGTTCTCACAATACTCGTACCAATAGCAAACACTCAGCCCGTGCTGCCGGCATAATAGATAAAACAAAAACAGTACAGGCACCGCAACAGCCTGAAGGTTTTATCGATATAGCCGGAAACATACTGCAGGGCTTAGGAACAGCAGCCAGTGAGTTTATTAGGCCGACCGTTGCTTCGCCTGATCCGCAAGCAGTTCCTCGAGAGGAAGACAGAATTACTTGTAAAAAACACCCGTCTTCTTTCTCCGATATGGGTTTCCAGATTCGGTAGGACTGGTTCTATGGGTTCGCCGGGACTGGCTGTTATGGGGCTCGGATTCAGCGTTGTCAGTGCCACAATAGGAACCATCTCCGGCGCGGCCGAATATCTGGCCGAAGGTTCCAAAAAAGTCTATATCAACGGCCAGCCGGCAGTACGCAGTAATGACCGCAGCACCTGCGAAGCCAAAGTCACCGATGACTGCGAAGGTGGTAAGAAAGTCTCTAACAATGTACGTATTGGCGGAGAGTCTGTTGTTGTTCAAGAGATCAAAAGCGGCAAATATCCCATTACGCAGATAGCCACTATTGCAACACTGGTGTTATCTCCTGGAAAATTTTTCACAAAACTAGGTCGTTTTGCAGAGTGTGCTGTTAAAGCAGCAGCTATTAGCCTTGGCGTTTCAAATCTATAGAACCCTTCAGAGGTAATCCGGTTCATCTGCCAACCGGTGCCAAACTGCTTGATGGTCCCGAAGAGCTCGACTTCTCCCTGCCGGCTCACCTGCCCTTCGAATGGCAGCGTTTCTATAGCAGCGTCGACACCCGCACCCACAACATGTTCGGTGCCGGCTGGAGTGTTGACTATGAAATCGAAATGGAAATCGATCCACAGCCCGATGGTTCCTGCGCCGCCGTCTATATCAACGAAGAAGGACGGCGTATC
This sequence comes from Snodgrassella sp. ESL0323, assembly GCF_013346865.1. NCBI lineage: Bacteria > Pseudomonadati > Pseudomonadota > Betaproteobacteria > Neisseriales > Neisseriaceae > Snodgrassella > Snodgrassella sp. ESL0323. Next base: position 34,934 of record NZ_JAAEDT010000005.1, read on the forward strand.
GAAATCGAACCCATCCAGCCGGGTAAAGGCATACGCGGTCTTAACGAGAATTTATCCATCCGCCGCGGCGAACAGGATCGCTGGGTAATTGAAGACGACAACGGCTTTTACCGCCTGTTTGAGCCCGATCCCAACAACCCCAAACGTCTGCTGCTGAGCATGCTGCAGGACCGCAACGACAACCAGTTACTTATCTACCGCGATTCTCATAGCCGCATCGTCGAAATTGCCGATAACGACAACGCCGCCCGGATCAGCCTGCACTATCAGGATCAGCGCCATCCGCAGCGCGTGACCGAAATCCGCCAAGAGCTAAGCGATGGTAGCAGCCGCTTACTGAACCGTTACCAGTACACCGAACAGGGTGATTTGCAACAGGTCTTTGATGCCGAGAACCGCCAGACCCGCGAATTTGCCTACAACAGCGACCGGCGCATGACCTATCACCGTC
>NZ_JAAEDT010000006.1:0-22738 GCF_013346865.1 Snodgrassella sp. ESL0323
TACTACTTGTATGACGATGATACATTTTATCTGATTGATAAAGACTATAAATACACAGACATTACCGAAGAGTTCAATCTGCAAGGTAAGTATAATGGGTTTACTAAAGCAGAGATGCACACTAATTGGTCAGGTGATTCTATGGATACAAAGGATGGACTGATATGGATTTGGATTAAAATATTTAATTCTTTTAAACCAGTTAAAGCGACCTATCTGAATGCGTACAAAGATTTATATGTCTATCATAACAAAGTATATAGCCATAATTGGGATCTTCAAGATGAAGCTGCTCCTTCTGATCCGAGCTATAGAGATGAGTCAATTGATATATCAAATGTCAAAAATCCTGGTGAACTACACAGAATTTCATCAGGTTCAGAGTTCTTTGACAATCAACAATACTATAGTCTTGAAAAAAATTCACGAAGACTAGAAAAAAAAGAGCCTTCTGCCTATCTCAAACTACTTACTACAAAAGATCATATTGCAATCAGAGAGAATCGAATTTTTATTGACGGGCAACAACTCAATACCGATCAATTTCAAGATGCTCCGATTTTTCTGGGATCAATTGTCGATATTTTAAGTCCATGTGTTCGTATTATGCATGAATATTATCACGGCGAAACATACGATTCTAAAGAGGACTACTATTACTTTTTTTCAGATGGTAAAAAAGTTTATGCTTATATCAATCCCGGAGAAAATCCAAAACCCAAAGTGCTGGATAACGTTTCTCCTCGAAATCTCAAGGCAAACGATTACGATACATTAAAAAAATTACTGAACATATTGCTACCAACAGCAAAGAAAAACGATTAGTTTTAAAAAGATCCGACGGCACCAGTCTCAGCTAGCTGATGACACAGTTTTTTCAGTACTCAAAGGGCATATATATAATTGATTAAATGTCTAGCAAATACCGGTCCTGTTTACTGGCCAGAACTGCACCAAAGTCTGATATTTTTAGATGTGACAAAATTATGTTAAATCAATAAATATTTATACTGTAAATCGGTTTCCGTCCAACTTAGGATAATTCGAACTATAACTTACCTATAAAACCATCTACCTTGAATACGAGCAAATTTTCGGGATAACATAAAGCTGTTTTGTATATTTTAAAACTATGATAAAAACAATTCTTTATATTCTTATCTTATTTTGCTATGATTTAATTTAATATAAATAATTTTAAAAATTATTGACAATGAAACATACTATACAGCGGATTATATTATTCATCTTCTACTTAATATTCATTAACTTTGCACAAGCAAGTCAAACAAGTGTTTGTCGCATCGACTCTCCTTATTATGATTTGTTGGTTGAAAAGGACGGCATATATCTGCAAGAAACAGTGAAAGCTGAGAACAAAATTAGTTACATATCACAATCAAAAATACGCTTAAAGGAGATTACAGATAAAGGCGCTCGGATTATTTCTGATGATGGTAACAAGATACTTGTATTATCTAATGCAAAATACTATTTTATACCTAAACCCTTATATAGAAGAGACATCAACAAATATGAAATTACCCCATTATTTAATGAAAATGAAGTTAGTAAAATTGTTTCTAACAAATTCTTTCTAATTTCTGACCATTGGTATTATGTCTCTTATACGTCTAAGGGGGAATCCGATAAACACAAAATACCTGAACTCAAAGGAAATTTAGAAATCATTGCCGATTCTGATAGTAATAATTACTTAGATAATAATGCAGTTTTATTAAAAGATGGTAATGCTGTGTATGTCTACGATATAAATAAGAATAAACTTGAAAAAATTCCTCATCTCACACCTTCGCAAACACATCTTATTCAGTCCCGTAATACGCCATACTACTTGTATGACGATGATACATTTTATCTGATTGATAAAGACTATAAATACACAGACATTACCGAAGAGTTCAATCTGCAAGGTAAGTATAATGGGTTTACTAAAGCAGAGATGCACACTAATTGGTCAGGTGATTCTATGGATACAAAGGATGGACTGATATGGATTTGGATTAAAATATTTAATTCTTTTAAACCAGTTAAAGCGACCTATCTGAATGCGTACAAAGATTTATATGTCTATCATAACAAAGTATATAGCCATAATTGGGATCTTCAAGATGAAGCTGATCCTTCTTATCCAAGCTACAGAGATAGATCAATTGATATATCAAATGTCAAAAATCCTGGTGAACTACACAAAATTTCATCTTCAGAGTACTTTGACAATCAACAATACTATAGTCTTGAAGAAAATTCACGAAGACTAGAAAAAAAAGAGCCTTCTGCCTATCTCAAACTACTTACTACAAAAGATGATATTGAAATCAGAGAGAAGCGAATTTTTATTGACGGGCAACAACTCAATACCGATAAATTTCAAGATGCTCCGATTTTTCTGGGTTCAATTGTCGATATTATAATTCCATGTTATGTTACTGTAGGTGGTGATATTGATGAAGGCATCCGATCCCATTCTAAAGAGGACTATTATTACTTTTTTACAGATGGTAAAAAAGTTTATGCTTATATTAATCCTGGAGAAAATCAAAAACCAAAAGTGTTGCATAACGTTTCTCGTCGAAATCTCAAGGCAAAAGATTACTTTTTTACAGATGGTAAAAAAGTTTATGCTTATATCAATCCTAGAGAAAATCAAAAACCAAAAGTGTTGCATAACGTTTCTCCTCGAAATCTCAAGGCAAACGATTACGATACATTAAAAAAATTACTGAACATATTAGTACCAACAGCAAAGAAAAACGATTAGTTTTAAAAAGATCCGACGGTACCAGTATCAGCTAGCTGATGACATAGTTTTTTTAGTACTTAACGGACATGTATATATAATTGGTTAAATGTCTAGCAAATACTGGTTCTATTCACTGACCGAAACTACACCAAAGCCTGATATTTTAAAGACGCGACTAAATTATACTAAATCAATAAATATTTTTATCATAAATGAGCTTTCCGTACAGCTTAGGATAAATAAATGTATAGCTTACCTATAAAACCATCTATTTTTAAATAGGAATAATTTATCAGTATAACATAAAGCTGTTGTGCATATTTTTTTAGAGATAAGATAAAAATCCTTTATATATTTATCTTATTTTGCTAAAATTAATATAATATTAATTATTCTAAAATTATTGACAATGAAATATCTTATTCAGCAGATTATATTAATCATTTTCTATCTGGTATTCATTGAATTTGCACAAGCATGTTATTGTTTCTCCAACCCTCATTATTATAATCTATTAGTTGAAGAAGACGGCATATATTTGCAAGAAACAGTTAAAGATATGAACGAAATTAGTTTTGTATCTCAATCAAAAATACGTTTAGAGGGTTTTAAAAATAAAGACGTGCGGGTTATTTCTGATGATGGTAGCAATACACTTGTGCTATCAAATGCAAAATACTATTTTATACCTCAATCCTTAGAGTCCACCAAAGTAAATAAATTTACTCCATTATTCAATGAAAACGAAGTTAGCAAAATAGTCGCTAACCATTTTTTTCTGGTATCTGGCAATTGGTATTATGCGTCTTATTACGCACCAAGGGGAGAAACTTATAAACAAAAAATACCTAAGCTCAAAGGAGATTTGGAAATCATTGTCAACTTCGGTGACTATAAATATTTGTTAAAAAATGATAACTATGTATATATATACGATAAAAACGATAATAAACTTGAAAAAATTTCACATCAAGGAAATTGGGAAATCATTACCAACTTTGGTAGTGAGGCATTATTAAAAGATGATAATGCTGTATATGTCTTTGATAATCACAGGGATAAATTTGAAAAAATTCCGCATCTCACACCTTCACAAACACATCTTTTTCAGTCACTTTATTTTTTAGATAGGAATAATCGTTATTACTTATATGATGATGATACTTTTTATCTGATTAATCTTGCTGAACGTTTTAAATACACAGACATTACCAATGAATTCAATCTGCAAGGTAAGTATGATGGTTTTACTAAAGCAGAGATGCACACTAATGAGTCAAGTGATTCTATGGATACAAAGGATGGGCTGATATGGCTTAGAATAGGAGATTCTTTTACACCAGTCAAAGCGACCTACCTGAATGCGTACAAAGATTTATATGTCTATCATAATAAAGTTTATGCTAACAATCGTGATCTTTATGATTTTATACGCCATGAAACAGCTCCTCCTGATCCGTGCTACGGAGATAGTTTATACAAAGATAAATCAATTGATCTATCGAATGTTAAAAATCCAAGAGAACTACACCGACCTTTATTTTCAGTGTTCTCTGACAATCAACAACAATATAGTCTTAAAGAAGATCCTTTTAGACTAGAAAAAAAAGACCCTTATGCCTATCCCCGACTTACTACAAAAGATCATATTGAAATCAAAGAAAAGCGAGTTTTTATTGACGGGCAACAACTCAATACCGATGAATTTAAAGATACACCGATTTTTCTGGGATCAATCGCCGTTATTATAAGTCAATGTAACTACATATCATCTCGTGATATAATGGATTACTATTACTTTTTTACAGATAGTAAAAAAGTTTATGCTTATATTAATCCTGAAAAAAATCAAAAATCAAAAGTGCTGGATAACGTTTCTCCTCGAAATCTCAAGGTAAACGATTACGATACATTAAAAAAATTACTGCACACATTGGTACCAACAGCAAAGAAAAACGATTAGTTTTAAAAAGATCCGACGGCATAAGTCTCCGCTAGCTGATGACACACTTTTTTTCAGTACTCAACAGACATATATATATAATTGATTTAATGTATAGCAAATGTCGTTTCTGTTCATTGGCCAGAACTACACCAAAGCCTGATATTTTAAGGCGCGAATAAGTTTTGTTAAATCAATAAATACTTATACCAGAAATCAGTTTTCCGCCCTGTTTAAGACAATTAGAACTATAGCTTACCTATAAAGCCATCTATCTTGAATACAAGAAAATTATCAATATAACATAAAGCTGTTTTGTACATTTTTAAAGCTAAGATAAAAACAATCCTTCATATTTTTATCTTATTTTGCTATTATTTAATTTAATATTAATAATTTTAAAAATTATTGACAATGAAACATCTTATTCAGCAGATTATATTACTCATTTTCTACTTGGTCTTCATTGACTTTGCACAGGCATCCACTGACTTTGAACATGTAATTCCCCCAGAACTGGCAACATCTTCATGTTATCATCATAGCCTCCAACCTGATTATAGTCTTTTGGTTGAAGAAAATGACATATATCTGCAAGAGACAGTTAAGGATTACAACAAAATTAGTTATGTATCTCAATCGAAAGTACGCTTAAAGGACATTACAGATAAGGGAGCTAGGATTATTTCTGACGATGGTAACAAGATACTTGTATTATCTAATGCAAAATACTATTTTATACCTAAGCCCTTATCTAAAGCTAAAAAAAATAAAATTACACTCTTATTTAATGAAAACGAGGTAAGCAAAACTGTTTCTAACAAATTTTTTCTGGTTTCTGGCCATTGGTATTATGTCTCTTATACGTCTAAAGGGAAATCCAATAAACACAAATTACCTGAACTCAAAGGAAATTTAGAAATCGTTGCCGACTCTGATAGTATCAAAGAATTTTATGAAAATGTAATTATATTAAAAGATGATAATTCAGTCTATATCTACGATAGAAGTATTGATAAACTCGAAAAAATTCCTCATCTCACACCTTCACAAACACATTTTTTTTCTGGTTCTAATCACTTCTTATATGACGATGATACATTTTATCTGATTGATAGATACTCAAGATACTTTGAATACAGAGATATTACCAAAGATTTCAATTTGCAAGGTAAGTATGATGGATTTACTAAAGCAGAAATGTACTCTCATTGGATAGATTCCGCTGAGGATTATGAATCGAATATACTTTTGGATACAATAGATACAAAGGATGGACTGATATGGTTTTATTCAAATGGAATATACAATTCTTTTAAATCAGTTCGAGCGGCCTACCTGAATACCTACAAAGATTTATATGTCTATAATGACAAAGTATATGATACTTGGGATTTTTATTGGGATATTCAAGATGAAGCTAATCCTTCTGATCCGAGCTACAGAGATAGCTCTATTGATATATCAAACGTCCAAAATCCTAGTAAACTACACAAAATTGTATCTGATGTGTTTTTCGATAGCCAACAATTCTATAGTTTTGAAGAAAATTCACGAAGACTAGAAAAAAAAGACCCACCTACCTATCTCCAACTACTTACCACAAAAGATTATATTGAAATCAGAGAGAAGCAAATTTTTGTTGACTGGCATCAACTAAATACCGAGAAATTTCAAGATACTCCGATTTTTCTGGGATCAATTGTCGATATTGTGAATCCATGTTCTAGATACATAAATCTAAGAGTGAATTACTATTACTTTTTTACAGATGGTAAAAAAGTTTATGCCTATATTAATCCTGAAAAAAATCAAAAACCAAAAGTGCTGCATAACTTTTCTCCTCGAAATCTCAAAGTAAATGATTACGATACATTAAAAAAATTATTGAACATATTGGTACCTCCAGCAAAGAAAAACGATTTGTTTAAAAAAGATCCGACAGCACCAATCCACACTGGCTGATGACACAGTTTTTCAATATCTCGACAAACATGCATATGAACGATTTAATATATAGCAAATATCGTTTCTGTTCATTGGCCGGAACTATACCAAAGCATGATATTTTTGGTGTGACTAAATTATGCTAAATAAACATTTATACTGCAAATCGGTTTTCTGTACAGATTACGATAAATAGGCATGAGGGTTATTTCTGATGTTGGTAGCAAGCTAGTGTATCCAATACAAAATATTATTAAATACCTAAATCCTTATCTGACGATGCCAAAAAATGAAATTATCCCGTTAGTTAATAAAAGCGAAGTTAGCAGAATTGTCACTAACGCATTCTTTCTGGTTTCTGGTAAATAATACTATTGCCTCTTCTGCATTAAATGGAAAATTTAATAAATACAATATATTTAGACTTAAAGAGAATTTATAAATCATTTCCAATTTTAATGGTAGCGAATATTTGATAAAAGATAATAATAATAATGTATTTATTAAAACATAAAAACCCATCAGTGACCGTAAATGAGTTCGATGTTGATATCTCTGAGGATGGGTTAATAATTTATGAGTCATGTATAAATTATATTTTATTGATTGTAATGATACGGATATTTATAAAATTACCGGTTGTGAAAATAAAAAAGCATAAAAGAAATACAAAAACTGATTATATCTGTCTTATATTATTACACTGATAAGGAGTTACTACCACAACGATGTTTTGATCCTCAGAATAAATATGTAGATGCATAGGAATAGATATAAATAATTTAAATAAATAAATTATTTTTGAGTCAAATTTAATAAATATAGCTACTCTTCCTGTCTACAAAACACTGGCAATATCTTTACTACTATTACAGTGCCAAACACGGTTTAAATAGAAACAATCAGTTTTGCATCCGCACCACCCTTCTGTGAGACAGGTTGCAAATGATTCAGGAAAGCAGCGCAGAAACCGACATAGCCTTTACCTGTATACCGGCGAAGGCAGCTATGAACCGCTAGCGCGGATAGACAGAAACGGTAATCAGGAACAACACATCTACTACTTCCATACCGACCTGAACGGCATGCCGGAGGAGCTGACAGATGAAGTCGGTGAAACTGTCCGGGAATGCTCATATCAGCTGTGGAACAAACCGATACAGGAGATTGCCCATCAAGAGATACAACAGAACCTGAGATATCTGATCAGTATTCAGACAGAGAAAACGGACTGCACTACAATACTTTCAGATATTATAATCTGGATACAGGCCGCTTTACTCAGCCTAACCCGATTGGGTTAAACGGCGGGATAAACCTGTATGCATATGGGCCGAATCCTCTCACATGGATTGATCCGCTGGGGTTAACCAAAGACCCTGTTTACGAAAACTCAGGTCATCATGACCCTCATCATTTAAAGAATAGGCGATTTCAACTTAATAAAACAAAAAGTGTTATCCCAAAAATGCCGAGGAACTTTTTAAATATAGTCAGGTTGATCCTGATGATCCAACAACTCGATGGACAAAAGTTGGTGAAGGGAAAAAGGCTGTTTGACATAGATTCCAAAGCACTGCGCCAGATAGTTCTAATCCTTTTCATTGGAATGGTTCTACAAATAGCGTCGATTTTAAAGGCAAACCGAATGCAATTGCTATGCAAAATGTTTCTAAATTTGCCAAGAAAATGAAAGGATGCAAACTATGATTCCGCTAATAGGTGATAAATCTCGTATAGCTGTTGAGTATTCAATACTTAATCGAGAAAGTTTTTTTGGTTGTGCGAGATTATGGTTTAATAATTCATTTATTGGAAGTTTAAGTGATACCACCATATATCTTGATGGATATTTGCTTGGCGGATGTTATGAAATACTATCTAAACCGATGCTTAATGATAGATATTCATTTGATAATCCGGTTAAAATATATGAATCAATTGATGATGATACGCGGCTTGATGATGATGAGTTATATGGCTTAGCACTATCTAATCGTATTAATTTTGGTACATGGTCAGATTTTTTTGATATTTATTCGTACAAGTTATCAGAAAGCACTGGTGCGATTTTATGGAAATTAATTGATACATATGGTGATGCGAAAGACTTAATAAATTATCCGTCATGTGTATTTTATGAGACTCTTAATTATAGTGATTTAATTGAAATCATGGATCAACTTAATTCTATAAAAACACAACAGTAAAATAAAAGAGGCTGGGAAAAATAATCGGCCTCTTTAGTTCATTTTATTGCTTAAATCCACTAAACCAGTATACCAAGTAATAGGATGTGGTGCATACTGATAAAGATTAAATCCGCCGTCCAACCTAATCGGATCAGGTTGGGTAAAGCAACCTATATCTGGATCGTAATACCTGAAAGTATTGTAGTGCAGTCCGGTTTCTCTGTCTGAATACTGTCCCTGATACCTCGGGTTCTGTTGTATCTCTGTATGAGCAATCTCCTGTATCGGTTTGCCCCATAGCTGGTATGAGCATTCCAAGACGACTTCACCGGCTTTATCCGTCAGCTCCTCCGGCATGCCGTTTACATCGGTACGGAAGTAGTAGATATGCTCTTGCTGATTGCCTGTCCGGTCTATCTGCGCCAACGCTTCATAGCTTACAGGCCTGTATACAGATACCAACTATACAGTTTTAATTTACATAATTAATTTGGTTAATTTTTTTAAATTAAATATAATTAACTTGTAAGTATTGTTCAAATGTTTGAAATTTTGATAGCCAATAATTACCCTTATCATAAACACAATTAATTAAAACATTTCCTTCTGTTTTAATGGCTAATTCACGACTATAATAGATTTGTTTATCGAAATACCATTTTATATTAGCTATATCAAGATATTTAATAATAAGTTCAAAACTTGTTTCAGAATATATGATATTATCATTTAATAGCGTTACTGGATAACGAGCTAAGTAAAAATTTAATGAATTTATTTTTGAATCGATTACTCTGATTTCCAATGCATTATAAAAATATGAAAACACTTTTTCTTTGTTTAATCTATCAAAATAACACTTCTCTATTAAATCTTCTTTTTTAAAAACGGAATATATTTCTTCCTCAACTAGTCCAACCTTTAATTTTAAATACACTCCTGTTCTAAGAAAATTAGTTAAATCCATTGATTTTCCCATTATTTTTAAAATTCTATCATAATAGATCTATCTAAATAGAGCAAATAGTATGGCCTTAAATAATGCAAATTTATCTGATAAATATCTCAAACAAGATTCTACTTTTATAAGTATTTATATTATTAAATATAATAATGAATATAATATATAAATATTTTATAGCCCTATAATGGGAAGATAGTAAGTGATATTTATATACTTTCTATCCAATTCTAAATCAAAAGATTTTTCAAAATTATTTTTTGTATTCACTTTAAATCAACTTTCTAAGAAATTATGTTCTTTAAATGAAACCATATTTATGAAAGTTTCTATCAATATTTTTTCATTTACTGAACACTTTTACATTCTAGTTTTAGCATGTTGCTAAAAGCATGGTCGTCTCACAATTATATACTATTTGGTCAATTTTTTAATTTAGTAAATAACGAGATTCAAATATTAAAATTATTAGTAATATAATCTAAAAATTAATCAAATACATCTTTAGATATTTGAAATTTAGATAATCGATAATTGCCTTTATCATAGATACAACTGATTAAAACGTTCCCTTCTGTTCTAATGGTTAATTCACGACCATAATGATTTCTTTTCTCAAAACACCATTCTATATCAGCAATATCGAGATATTTCATAATTAGTTCAAGACTTGTTTCTGGATATATAAAGATATTATTTAGTAATGTAATAGGATTATAAGTTAAATCAAACCCTATTGTATGTATCTTTGAATCAACTATTATTATTTGTAACCCATCATAATAATAAGAAAAGCCTTCATCTTTATTCAATTTATTAAAATAATTTTTTTTGCCTAAATATTTTTTTTTTAAAACAGAATATATTTTTTTCTCCGGCAATCCAATTTTTAATTTTAAAAATTTTCCCGTTTTAAGAAAATTGGTTAAATTCATTGATGTTCTCCAATACTTTTGAGAATACGATTAAGCTAAACTTTAATAACTCTACCAAATATCTTAATTTTTATAAGAAATTTTATTTCTAGTGCATCCATATTATTGCGTTTTCTCGATGAAATATTGATTTCTTTTTCAGTATTGATATAAATAAAATATGTACTTTAAAAAATCGAAACTTGTAGTCAAAAATATAACAATTATGAATATCAACTACACTATACACCATTTATTTAAAATTTTAAATTTTCTTTAATCTTTGCTTCAGAACCAATATTAAAACTATTACTCTAAATGTATTTAAGATTCATTTAGAATTAGACTTTTTTAATTTTTTTATCATTTTTTGGATTAGTTCTAAATTTTTTTGTAATTCTATTACATCATTCAGTTTAAATGCCTCTTTAGGTAAATTTCGGATTACAAGATTTGTATTTCTTTTTAATAAATTAAGCAAATAACAGTAATCTATTTTACCAGAGAATATTATTTCTCTTTTACCATAAGTATCATCTATAAATCTTATATTACATATTTGATTAACATAATAAATATTAAAATAGAATGGACCATCCATAAAACGACAATTAGCCATATAATGACGTCCAACCCTACAAGCTTCTTCTATCCAAAAATTTAATATTGCTGCTGTAAAATCATCCCAATTTTCCTCAGGGAAAAAAATATTATTCTCAATTTGAAAATATATTTGCGAAAATATTTGGGTTGATACTTTACTTTTTGATACTCTAACCGTATCAGGTGGGATTATTAAATCAATCATTTTAACGCTTCCTTTGATAAGGATTATAAGGACCAGGGGCAAAAGGATAAGCAGTTTCAACCTTTTTAGTCTGTTTATTTATCCACATTTCAATTGACATATTACCAGATGTACCTCGTCCTAAAACTCTATCTCTCTGGGATTTAATAATTTTGACATTAGAATATGCTTCTCGAACAGCTTTTTCAATGTCTTTATGGCTCATATTTTCAGGGAATAAAGTCTTTTTACTGTCCTTGCTTATCATCCCACTCCCTCCTTGAGAATGACCGCTTAGAATATATTCAACATCTATTGCAATTTTTTCTTCGAAAGTAAATTAAATGGCTTTTTTCTACCGTTAGAATTACAATTCTTGATCCCTAGCTTATTTAGTCCCCATGGATCAATCTGTAACAGCGCATTTGGCGCATACTGATACAGATTAATATCACCCAGCAATCCAATTAGGTCTGGCTGGGTAAAGCGGCCTGTATCCGGATCATAATACCTGAAAGTATTGTAGTGCAGTCCGGTTTCTCTGTCCAAATACTGCCCCTGATACCGCAGGTTCTGCTGTATATCTGTATGAGTAATCTCCTGTATCGGTTTGTCTCACAGCTGGTATGAGCATTCCCAGACGATTTCACTGGCTTCATCCGTTAGCTCCTCCGGCATGCCGTTCAGGTCGGTATGGAAGTAGTAGATGTATTGTTTCTGATTACCGTTTCTGTCTATTCGCGCCAGTGGTTCATAGCTGCTTTCATCGGTATACGGATACAGGCTCTGCCGTTTGTCTGCGCTGCTTTCCTGAATCATCTGTAACCACTCCCACAGGAAGGTGGTGCGGTTGCCGAGTTGGTTTACAAGTTATAGCTACAAGATTAATTTGACATAAACAGGCCTTTAATAACCATTTGTAATTGAAAAATATCACTCAGTTGCCTGAAATTATCATTAATCTTTTAAATTAATACCTTTTTTACCTATTTTTTTATTCAAGGTAAAAATCAAGGGATTTTTTAAATGAATTTTTTCACATTGCATTAAATCTATTATGGAAATTCCCTCTCCTTTAAATTGAAACCAATAGCTATTCGGATAATCATCATCACACCTTAGTTCATATATCATCTTAACATTCTTTGGATCCTTTAGATCGGATTGAATTTTTGTTCAAAATCACTTTTCCATTACGTAAACCTGCTCTTTGCTGCTTAAGTAAGTTGTCTAAAGTTTTTTACTGTTCCTCTGTCTATTTATATCAGCAGTTTTCACAGGATAAATATAGCCGCACCGCTTTCCTGAGTCATTTTTAGCCTATCTAACAGGAAATTAGTGCGTTCGCAGGATGGGTTTAGCGTAAGCAGACATAGTTACATTAATCACTTACTTAAATCTTCTGCATAATTATTTAAGGAGTAACTAGCTATGAGATATATTATTCAGATATCTGTATTATGATTATTCGAAAACTATATCTTTAATATTATTCTCGATGCAAAACTGCTTTAATTTATCCGAAATAACAATACAGCTTTTATATTCCAGACATCTTGCTATCCAAAAATCTTCTGTTACATCTTGCCTAAGAATGATGTTAGTAAATAATCTTGGACCATCAGGCATGCTATCTAACGCTGGTGTGCTTTCGGATTTATCCGTATCTATTATACTTGATAACGTGCGTAATATATTAAAAACTTTGAAATTATCATAGCTTTGGCCATTGATAATCACAGTTGCATCAAGTAGTTGCACATCCTTTACAAACTCCTCATTATTTTCCAGCAGAGTAGCCAGTCTGGGGGAGATAAAACGTGGGCCGTCACTCGAAAAAATATTATAAGACAGTAGTCTTTTTTCATTTATTTTTTTATTCAAGGTAAAAATTAAGGGATTTTTTAAATGAATTTCCTGGCATTGCATTAAATCAACTATTGAAATTTCCCCTCTTTTAAATTGAAACCAATAACTATCCGGATAATCGTTTGTAAGTTTTAGTTCGTATATCATATTAACATCCTTTGGATCGGATTGAATTTTTATTCAAAAATACTTTGCAATTACGTAAATCTGCTCTTTGCTGACGACGTAATTTATCTAAAGCGGCTTTGTAATCAGCCTGAGTCCAGTTATTTTTTTCTCCAATTTCTACTAGAGCATTCATTTTACTCTCTAATGCATCTGTATAAACACGATGAGAACCCTTATGAATCGTTCGGGTAGGATGGACATCTTCCAAAGTCGACAGATAAATAATATTATTGCTTGCATGAATATTTGCGCCAGCTCTTTTAATCAATTCATGATTTCGCAATTGCTGCGGAATAATATGGTGTTTCTGGTAACCGGGAAAACCGGGCATATTATTATATGTCCAGTTTTTTAAACCCCACGGATCAATCCAAATCAGCGGATTAGGCGCATACTGATACAGATTATAGCCACCCCACAATCCAATCGGGGCCGGCTGGGTAAAACGTCCTGTATCCGGTAGTACCTGAAAGTATTGTAGTGCAGTCCGGTTTCTCTGTCTAAATACTGTCCCTGATACCTCAGGTTCTGTTGTATCTCTCTATGAGCAATCTCCTGTATCGGTTTGCCCCACAGCTGATATGAGCATTCCCACACAATTTCACCGGCTTCATCCGTCAGTTCTTCCGACATGCCGTTCAGGTCGGTATGGAAGTAGTAGATGTGTTGTTCCTGATTACCGGTTTATGTGGATTGATCCTTGGGGATGGGTGAAATTAAAAAATTGCCGTGAGCAATATCGGGTAAAAAGAGTACAACCGGCAGAGCTGTTATCGACCGAATGCGTAAGGAAGGACGCTTTAGAGGTGATAATGAGACCGGTAAGTTTAAAAGCTCAACCTATGGACATGATACTCAGTAAAAGATGCAGATATGGCTCACAAAACTGATGCGGTTACATACTGGAATACTGAAGGTGGATACGATGGACCTAAATCTAAAGAAGTTAGGGATTTTATGAAAACCCCCGATAATTATAAATTAGAGTATTTCAGATATAATCATTCCCAAGAGGCGAAATTAAGAGAAACCTATAAACATCCTGACGAATTTAAATAGTCAACTGAAAAATAAATTTTTTTAAATAAGTGAGATAAGTATGCGAAATAAAAATTTAAAAGATTTATCAGATGTAAATCCTGAATTAGGAAAAAAAATTGTTTCCATCGGAGAAGAAGGTAACAGATTTGCTAGAAACAAAGATTATACTGCAGCCATAGGAAACTATAAGAAAGCATGGGAGCTTTTACCCGAACCAAAATTAGAATGGGAACCAGATAGTATGTGGTTATCATCTTCATTTTATGATGCTTATTTAGCTTTAAAAGATTATAAAAAGGCTGAATTCTGGGCACAGAACCGGCTTAAAGCAGTAAGTTCTGATATAGATACAGGTCCATATACAGATCTTGGTGTAGTGAATTATGAATTAGGCCAGTATGATAAAGCATATGAATATTTTGACATAGCATATCAAGGTGGCCAAACACGTGCCTTTAAAGAAAGACCTAAAAAATATTTAAATTTTTATTTAAAAGAGGCAAAAAATAAAAGAATATTAACCAGAGACTTTATAAATAAAGAACATTAGCGATAGCAGTGTTACCGCTAAGAAGCCAAATATTGTATACAGATGAAGGGCTGATTGATGACGGCTGCAGCCTCAATCTGATAGGTTGATTAAATCATCAACTGAGCAAGAATATCAATTCTGCAATTGTTCCTGCTCAGTATGTTTTAAAAACTAATTCAGTAAACCCAGACAGAATAAAAATCAGACCTGTATTTCTGATTTATGGAAAATACGAATCTTATGTTAATTTTTTAAACAATATAACGTAATTGATTTTTATGGTTTAGATTATAGTTATTATATTGACTATGAAGGGAAAAATTGCCCTTGGAATTGATTCTGAGATTCTCGGAAAAAGCAGATGAAGATTTAGTTGCTTTTAATGAAAAATTTTTAAACAGAGTATCTAAGGGCTATTTAGCTATAGCAAAAATAAATCATAGAAATTTACTTTTTTGCATATTTTATGCATAATTTATAATTATTATAATAAATTAATGAGTTATAATTTGACATGGAAGTAAAATATGGATATTTACGATAAAATACATATTTAAAAATAGTAGCAGACTCATTTGGTCAATTTTTATCCACGATTACTAGAACAAAAAATAAAGCTAATTATGATCAGAATGAAAATGAATTTAATCTTCCAGATATTACTTTTCCGGCAGAGGCATTAGAGCTTTGGGAAGAAAATCCTAAAAGGATTTTTAATGAGTCAGAACTATTTATACCGATATATATAGAAAAATTAGAAGTTTCTGAAAGAGATCGTGAAAAATTAGCAAACTTAAAAAAAGCAGGACTTTTGCCAGACGGCATTTTTGAATGAAAAGTTAAATTGTAATTACAATAAGAAGCATAAGAAGTGCTGCTGGTAACATCAAAAACACAGTGTACACGATGCACTCAGCGGCGGATTGAAAAACACCGGCTGGACCGGGACGGTAAGCCATGCAACCGTACCACCTTCCTATAGAGCAGTATGCAAATAATTCAGGAAAGCAGTGCAGACAAACGGCAGAGTCTGTATCTGTATACCGATGAAGGCAGCTATGAACCGCTGGCACGGATAGACAAAAACGGTAATCAGGAACAACACATCTACTACTTCCATACCGACCTGAACGGCTTGCCGGAGGAGCTGACGGATGAAGCCGGTGAAATTGTGTGGGAATGTTCATATCAGTTATGGGGCAAACCGGTACAGAAGATTGCTCATACAGAGATACAACAGAACCTGAGGTATCAAGGACAGTATTTAGACAGAGAAACCGGAATGCACTACAATACTTTCAGGTATTACGATCCAGATATAGGCCGCTTTACCCAGCCGGATCAGATTGGATTAGCCGGCGGACTCAATCTTTATCAGTATGCACCTAATGGATTTACTTGGATTGATCCACTTGGCTTGAAATGCGGATTAACAGCTAAGCAACGAAAAAATAAAATTAAAAGAATCAAAAATCAACTTTCTGCTGGTGGAAATAAAGGAATTACAGGTAAAGTAAGTGTTAAAGAAGCAAGAATCTTAGGAGAAACTTTTGTTGGACCTAATTATAGAGAAGTAAAAAGTTATGGGGCTGATCTTTTAATTTCGCAAGATGGATTAAGACAGTATAGAGGGCCTTCTGCTAAATCAGGTATTAATAAAAATACTGGAGAGCCTTGGTCAAAAACAGGTACACAAGTCAATTTTCAAAGTAGAGATATTCCTGAAGGTAGTTGGCCAAACAATGTTCACTTAGATGTGGAGTAAAGAATGAAAATTGCACAACAAAAATTTGAAGTAAAAGATTACTGGTCACCTGATATTTATAATCCCTGGGCATGGAGTCCAGAAGATAATTCTGTTTTCTATTTATTAGAAATGACAATTGGAATTAAAGGAGAAAATAAGGGGGATATTTATTCAGTTATTATTGCAACACCTGAAGGTATACTTAAATTAAATAAAGAAAGAATTAAAAAAGCAAATTTATATAAAATATTATTAATATACCAATATGATTGGAATCAAATTAGAAATGCAATAGATGAAAAACTTGCATGTATTAATCCTGATGAAGGACAACAGGCTTTTGATAAATTAGCTAATATGTTTTATTGGGAATATGAAGGTATGAAGTAATTATTAAAAATTTATTTGGGTTTAATTTAAATAATTTCTTATAATTAACTATAATTATTATATTATTTTTGTAGTTAAATACTGTACATTGTACAACAATACTTTCAGGTACTACGATCCGGATACAGGCCGCTTTACTCAGCCGGATCCGATTGGGTTGCTGGGTGGCTTTAATCTGTATCAGTATGCACCGAATGCGCTGATGTGGATTGATCCGAAAGGATTGAAATCATGCTTTACAAATGCTAAAGCTCAATCAAATGCGGAAAAGATTATTGAAAAACACGGTAGTATAAAAACTGGTGAAAATCGTTACAAAATGCCAAACAGAAGAACCGCAAGGCAGGCTGCTTCTGAATTAAGTGGAAATTTAGGATCTAATCCTAAAGTTATACATAAATCAGAATTTAAAGGAGGTTCTTATGGTTGGAAAAATTCTAATGGAAAAATAGGAATGCAAAGTGCCGATGGAAATAATGGCTGGAGAGATGATGTATTAGGTCATCCTCATTTAGGTGCTGGTCCACATGTTAACGTTTGGAATAAAAGTAAAGGTATATCGCATAATTTGCATTTGGATTATTAACTATGGATAAAATTATATATGAGTGCGATTCAGGATTAATGATCAATCGCAATACCGAAGATCATGTTTGGTATATTTCTGAAGAAGAATTTAAAAATAACAAAGAAGTTGCTGACTTTAACCCCTGGAATAAAGATGAAGCAATTACAATTGCAAAAAGTTATTTGATGGATGATTGTGTAGTGATTTTTAGACCGGCAAGAATGGAAGATCGCATTAGTCGAAGTCGCGATGCTCCTGTTATGTTTTATTTTATAGAAATAATGAATCAAGATGAGTCTATAAAATTTACCTCTAGACGTATTTATCCTTGGGAAAAAGTTATTGAGTTTGCATCTTGGTTTAAAGGATTATCATTTGTTGCAGCAACAAGAGTTTGGAAAGTAAAAAAATTATAAACAAATATATAAAATTTTCTGTTGAAATTCTAACTTTTTTGGAATTTCATTTTATTCATTAACTCATTATCTCAATGAAATAAATATCATTTACAAAATTGATGCAGTTTTGATTTATATATTGGAACAAAAAAGTGAGTTTTATTAATTTAAAAAGTCGAAAAGAAATTAAATCTTTTCGGCTTTTTATAATTTGATTCTGTCCAGTCTATCCATCAGAAGCCGAACCAGAACTCATCAACAAACTGTATTATGGTTCCGGCCATCTGCACCGGGAAACCCTGCGCAGCCAGGGCAAAATGAATACCAGTTTTCAATATGACCGCACCGGCCGCCTGACCGAAAAACAGACCAAACGACCGGGAGCGGGCATCCTGCCGGATATCATACTGGACTGCAGCTACAGCTACGACAATCTAGACCGACTGGTAAGCAAAAAACACAACCGACAGGGACAAAGTGATTACCGCTACGACGTGACCGGCCGCATCGAAAGCTGCCGCAACGAATCCTACTGGGAAACCCTGCAATACGATGCTGCAGCCAACCTGCTGGACAGAAGACGTGGCGAAGAAGAAAGCAATCAAAACCTGATCCGCTTTAATCAGCTGCTCAGCTTCCGCGGATTGAAATACAGCTACGACGAACACGGACGTACCCGCAGCAAACAGACCGCCAGCGGTACCCAGTATTACCATTACGATGCCGAACACCGCCTGACCGAAGTGCGTATCGAACAGCTAAACCATACTGAACGCTACGGCTACGTCTACGATGCCCTTGGCCGGCGGATTGAAAAACACCGGCTGGACCGGGACGGCAAGCCATGCAACCGCACCACCTTCCTGTGGGACGGGATGCAGATGATTCAGGAAAGCAGCGCGGACAAACGGCAGAGCCTGTATCTGTATACTGACGAAGACAGCTATGAACCGCTGGCGCGAATAGACAGAAACGGTAATCAAGAACAACACATCTACTACTTCCACACCGACCTGAACGGCATGCCGGAGGAGCTGACGGATGAAGCCGGTGAAATTGTGTGGGAATGCTCATACCAGCTGTGGGGCAAACCGATACAGGAGATTGCTCATACAGAGATACAGCAGAACCTGAGGTATCAGGGGCAGTATTTGGACAGAGAAACCGGATTGCACTACAATACTTTCAGGTACTACGATCCGGATATAGGCCGCTTTACTCAGCCTGATCCGATTGGATTGCTGGGTGGCTATAATCTGTATCAGTATGCGCCCAATGCGCTGATTTGGATTGATCCATGGGGATTGTCGAAGAGTAATCTTATAGATGGTGGTCCCAAAAAACCCCGAATAGTTCGTCGATTTATGTCAAGCAAAGAGTTCAAGAACTTTAAAAGACATGGATTTACATTTGATCCAAAAGACCCTAGAGGGGGAATAAGTACAACTTCAATACATCTAGAGGCAAGAAATCCAGATTATATAAGAAATGCAACCGGTGCCCTAGGAGCAGATTATTATATTGATATTGATACTCGTAATTTAGATGTGAAATATAAAGCACCGACAAAGAAAGGATGGCCAGACTGGAAAATCAGAAGTAGTCTTGATTTCAACTCTGACGCAATCGTAGGTCATGGAAAGGTGAGCAAATGTTAATAGAAATTTTACAAAAATATTGCGAGGCAAAAGAAAAATTACGGCTAGAACTCAGAAATCACAATGAGCAAAAATATTTTTTAGATAATATCAGTATTTCTGAAGGTACTTTGTTATTGGAAGAGTTATTAAGATATAATAAACAATGGAGTATACTTCAATTTGAGTTGTTATTAAGACTAAATAAAGATGCAGCATTGGCTTTTATCAAAGATTATTATCTGGAGCAAGATCTGGCAAATCATATTGATAATAAAGTACATAATCTTAAAATGATGTTTACTGAAATTAAAAATATTCTAGGAGAAGAAGAATTAATCAAAGTATTAAAATGCAAAGAATTTCGACCGGTAAACAAAAGAAATAAAAAAGTGAAAGAAGCAATTAAGTTTGTCCTCAATAAAGACTAATGGATTCAATAGAAATATTCTGGATTGGTATAACCTAAATCCGTAATAAGGATGTTAAGGGTATCAATAAACTTAAAGTTTATATATTTGAATATAATATTATCGAAAAGGAAAAATCAAGATGATAATTGATGCTATTCAAGAATATATCACTGCCTATCATAATTTATCTAAAGCAATAACAAACGATCAGGAAAAGCAATACTTTGTCGAACATGCTGATGTTTCCAAAGCGACTAATTTACTGGAAAATTTAATATCTTCAAAAACTATGCTGCAACCAGCATTCGAATTATTATTAAAAATCAATAAAGAAGAAGCACTAGATATTATAAAATCCTGGTATTTATCCCGGAATATTTCTCGTGCTATTACAGACCCAGTTGAAGATCTTGACATAATGTTTACTGATATAAAGGAAATACTGGGTGAAGAAGAATTAGACAAATTATTAAAAAATAAAAAATTTCTGAAAAAAAAAATATGAAAAATAAGATAATTAAAAGGAGATTAAGAGAAGCGATCAGATTTGCTAAAGAAGAAGATTAATAAATTATTTTAGCTCACAATAAAAAATCTCAAAAATATTCAAATGACGTATAATAAATATACACCCGTGAACTGTTAAATAATCCTGTTACGATGCCGAATATGGCCTGACCGAAGTACGTCGAACAGCTACCATACTGAACGCTATGGCTACGTCTACGATGCCCTCGGCCGGCGGATTGAAAAACACCGGCTGGAGCGGGACGGTAAGCCATGCAACCGCACCACCTTCCTATAGAGCAATATGCAAATAATTCAGGAAAGCAGTGCAGACAAACGGCAGAGTCTGTATCTGTATACCGATGAAGACAGCTATGAACCGCTGGCACGGATAGACAAAAACGGTAATCAGGAACAACACATCTACTACTTCAATACCGACCTGAACGGCATGCCGATAGAGTGACAGACGGAAAATCCGTATACAGGTGATTCGATCCTGCCTTTATCCACCGATAACAATTGCGTTAAGCAGTTTTCTGCCTATTAAAAGACAAAAGCCAGCTTCATAAATATTCAATTTAATCTTCAATTTACAATTATGCAACACTATCTCTCATTATTTCGATCGGATTAATTTAACAAAATCAAACTTCTTAAAATATTAATACATTAATTAAATTGATATTATTTTATTTTAAATAATAGATCAATTCACTACTTAATTTAAATAATTAATTATTTATATTAATTTATATGTATCTAAATTATTAATTTAATTTAGAATATATTTATATTAATTTATATATTTTGTTTTATTTTAATTTTACAAAATAGGAATATCAATATGGGAGAAGCGTACTGGGCAGCCCGTGAAGGAGATGTGCTTCTACATACTTCATTGCTGGCTGATATTGTAAGTACGGCGGTTGAAATGTGCTGTTATGCAGTCATAGGGGCTGCATGTATTGCCGTCACAGCAGGAGCAATAGCTTTATTAGGAGGTGCCACTATCGCAGCTGCAGCGGCAGCTGGTGCAGCTGCGGTAACAGGTGGTGCCGGTGTAGCCGTATGCCTTGCAGGGGAAATTGTCTCTGCTGCTGTTACATACAAATTAGGAGATTATATTTCAGAATTTGCAGACTGGGTCGCCAGCTTCTTGCCACCATCCGAAGATGGCAGGATTAAAACCGGTTCTCACAATACTCGTACCAATAGCAAACACTCAGCCCGTGCTGCCGGCATAGTAAAAAAAGCACAAAACACACAGGCACCGCAACAGTCTGAAGGTTTTATTAATATAGCCGGCAACATACTGCAAAGCGTAGAGCAGGCAGCCAGTGAATTTATCAGACCTACCGTGGCTTCTCCGGATCCAAGTACAACCGCGCCCAGAAATAAAGATCAAATTATCTGTAAAAAACATCCCAAATCTGTACCTGGGCCTGTTGCTAACAGTGATGATGAAGTAGAACTCGGTACCGGCACGGCCGAATATCTGGCCGAAGGTTCTAAAAAAGTCTATATCAACAGCCAGCCGGCAGTACGCAGCAATGACCGCAGTACCTGCGAAGCCAAAGTCACCGAAGATTGCGAAAAGAGTGAAAAAGTCTCTAACAATGTACGTATCGGCGGAGAGTCTGTTGTTGTCCGCGAAATCAAAAGCGGCAAACACCTCATTGCGCAGATAGCCACTATTGCGACACTAGTGTTGGCTCCAGGAAAATTCGGTGGAAAAATTCTTAAATTTTCACATTGTGTTTTGCAGGCCATAGCCATTAACATAGGGGTCGCACAAGCGTTTAAAGCTTTCGAAGGTAAACCGGTTCATCTACCAACCGGTGCCAAACTCCTGTTCGGCCCCGAAGAGCTCGACTTCTCCCTGCCGGCTCACCTGCCCTTCGAATGGCAGCGTTTCTACAGCAGCGTCGACACCCGCACCCACAACATGTTCGGTGCCG
>NZ_JAAEDT010000007.1:0-32124 GCF_013346865.1 Snodgrassella sp. ESL0323
TCTCTACATCTGCTGTGCTGAAGTAGCTCCACTGATAATAACACTGTAAGCCTGTGGGCAGGCGGTGGTAGGTCATGCGCCGGTCGCTGTTGTAGGCAAATTCGCGGGTCTGGCGGTTTTCGGCATCAAAGACCTGTTGCAGGTCACCTTGTTCGGTATACTGGTAACGGTTCAGTAAGCGGCTGCTACCATCGCTTAGCTCTTGGCGGATTTCGGTCACGCGCTGCGGATGGCGCTGATCCTGATAGTGCAGGCTGATCCGGGCGGCGTTGTCGTTATCGGCAATTTCGACGATGCGGCTACGGGAATCGCGGTAGATAAGTAACTGGTTGTCGTTACGGTCCTGTAGCATGCTTAGCAGCAGACGTTTTGGATTGTTGGGATCAGGTTCGAACAGGCGGTAAAAGCCGTTGTCGTCTTCAATTACCCAGCGGTCTTGTTCGCCGCGGCGGATGGATAAATTCTCGTTAAGACCGCGTATGCCTTTACCCGGCTGGATGGGTTCGATTTCGATACGCCGCCCTTCTTCGTCGGTATAGACGGCAGCACAGGAACCATCAGGCTGCGGGTCGATTTCCATTTCGATTTCATAGTCAACACTCCAGCCGGCACCGAACATGTTGTGGGTGCGGGTGTCGACGCTGCTGTAGAAACGCTGCCATTCGAAGGGCAGGTGAGCCGGCAGGGAGAAGTCGAGCTCTTCGGGGCCGAACAGGAGTTTGGCACCGGTTGGCAGATGAACCGGTTTACCTCTGAAGGGTTCTATAGCTTTTGAAACGCCAATGTTAATGGCAGTTGCCTGAATAAAACAATCTATAAATTGCGATATTTTTCGACCTAATTTTCCAGGGGATAACACTAGTGTCGCAATAGTGGCTACCAGGGCAATGGGGTGTTTGCCGCTTTTAATTTCACGGACAACAACAGATTCACCGCCGATGCGCACGTTGTTGGAAACTTTGATACCACCTTTGTAGTCATCAGTTACTTTGGCTTCGCAGGTGCTGCGGTCATTGCTGCGTACCGCTGGCTGGCTGTTGATGTAGACTTTTTTGGAGCCTTCAGCCATATATTCGGCCGCGCCGGTGATGGTTCCTATTGCGGCACTGACAACGCTAAATCCAAGCTCCAGAACACCCAGTGCCGGCGAACTTGGCATGCCGATATCGGAGAAAGAAGACGGGTGTTTTTTACAGGTGATTTTATCGTCATCTCTGGGTTCAGTTGTACTCGGATCCGGAGAGGCAACGGTAGGTCTGATAAATTGACTGGCCGCTGTTTTTAAGCCTTGCAGTATGTTGCTGGCTGTATCGATAAAACCTTCAGGTTGTTGTGGTGCCTGTGTGGTTTCTGCTTTTTTTACTATGCCGGCAGCACGGGCGGAAGGTAAGCTATTGGTACGGGTATTGTGAGAACCGGTTTTAATCTTACCATCTTCGGACGGGGGAAATAAGCTGCTGACCCAATCTGCGGCCTGTGAAATATACTTTTCTAATGCTATTGAAACACCAACGGATACGATGGTTCCTACAACACAGGCTGATGTACTGGCAGTTCCTAATACTGCACCTAATGCCAATGCTGCTGCGCCACCGGTTGTGGTAAACAAGCCTATTGCTACTGCTGCAGCGGCAATGCATGCAGTTGCTATAGCTGCATAACAGGCTATTTCAACCGCAGCGCCTGCAATATCAGCCAGCAATGAAGTATGTAAAAGGATGTCTCCCTCACGGGCTGCCCAGTATGCTTCTCCCATTTAATAATCTCTTTAAATCAATCAGAAGTAATAATTTAATATGTAAAATATAATAACATTAATTTAATTATTTTATCATATTTTAATCAATATATTTAAATCTGTTAAATTAATTTTAGAAGAATAATATGGATTTGTATTAAATAACTGTAAATTAAGCTTAAAAAATATTTATAAAACCGGATAACGCGGTTATTAATGGTAGACAAAGGAAGGATCGAACAGCTTGTACACAGATTTTTAGTCTGTTAATCTATCGGCATGCCGTTCAGATCAGTATACAGTTACAGGCTCTGCCGTTTATCTGTGTCGTTTACCTGAATCATTTGCAGTCCGTTCCACAGAAGGGTGGTGCGGTTACAAGGTTGGTTTGTACGCTATAGCCATAAACTTACATTGACATAAATAAATATCAGATGACTATTTATCAATAATTGTGAGAAATATTGCCGAATTACCGGAAATTGTTATTAATCTTCTAGATTTAAACCTTTGATATAATTATCAGTAAAGACTGTCGTAATTTATCTGAAATAACTACACCGCTTTCATTCTCTAAGCATCTTGTTATCTAGAAATCTACTGATATATCCAGCCTGAAAACTATTGATAACTGAATATATTCATTGAAAAAATAGGCTAACAATTATCTCTGCAATTTTGTTTTAATTACGTACTATATTCATTTCAATGGCTCTGACCGGAATAAGCAGGATTTGAAAATTATATTGTAATCAGATATATATTCGAAATATTGTCTGATTCAGATAGCTGATTATAATTCAGTACAGGAATTGCGAAATGAATTTTATCAGTTAAAGCAGTAGTTAAATATATTTATGATTTCGTTTTAATATTTTGAACCAAAGTTAAATAATAAATTCGTAAACTATTATTTTGTTTGATTAATTTTTATATAGTTTATTTTTGAATATTATACAAATGTATATCATATTCATTATCGCTTAAAACAATGACTCTGTCGGGAGATGTCAATGTTAATGAAAAATCATATGTTCTATTTATTTTAAACAAGCTCAATATGAAATTAGAAAAATTTTCGACACAAAAGGATATGCAAATATTCTCATAGTAGAATAAATTACAAATAGTATCTTTTTTTACATTTAATGTACTTTCAACTTCTCTCACCAGAACATTTCTTTTTATAGGTAAATTAAAAACCTTTTTTTTGATGATGTTATCAATTTTATTTATTTCCATTAGTCTTTCTCGATGCCAAACGAATTCGTTCTCATGTAAAAATGATATATTAAAAGAACTAACCCCATCTATTTTAGATGCATAATTATTTGCTTTAATTAAGTTTAATTTATCTTTTAAGTTAGTTTTCATAACATATACAATGTTTATTAGTCACAGTGCCATCGATGAACATCGCTGACCTAAAGGTTTATTCTCTTGTCAATATAATCGGTTCTGGCTGGGTAAATCTAATTGTATCAGGGTTATAGTACCTGAAAGTACTGTAATACAGTCCAGTTTGTCTTAAAAAATTACTAATATAAATTTCATTTAATAGTAAATCTATTGAGATATCTTTAAATAATCAGCTACTACATTATATGGTGAAGGAGTGTAATCGCCATTTTACAGTCTCAATGTAAAATATAAGTTTGTCAAAAATTATCCACTGTTTATCAGTTAAACTAATCAGTTTTACCATTGTGATACCAGTATATAATTTATTTTTATATTTTTTTATAATTTTCAGCACACTCTATAGCTTCAAGTAAGCCATCAATATTCGTAAAAATTTTTATCGTGTCATTATCCAAAGAATATTCATATCTGATTTCATCTTCTTCCGAATAATTTGACATTTTTTATACGGCTTAATTTAACATCAAAATTTTTTATAATTAATCAATATAGCAGTCTATATTACATCCAATATTAATATTACTCTAAGATTTATAATTTATTATATCTGCATTAAAATCTACCATGTCTTATTCTACATTCACTAGTATTTTGTGAATATAGACAGATAAGTCATAAATTCTGTCATAATTTTTAAATCATCTATAGCTGATTCTACCCATAATTCTTTTTCCTGTTTTCCCTTTGTAAACTTCCAATAACCATATACGATATCTATTAGGTTGATTTTCTTTTTATTACTGTCAGGATGATCATCTTATATATATTTGTTACCTGCTTTTGTTATTTTAGTGTAAGCGTAGCTGAATTAGATTTTTATACGTTTATGATTGTTGTTTTACTAATCTTTCAGAGGGCAAACAAATCAAGAATATCAGCTGTTTTTCCGATTGAAATATTTATCTAACGCGTAGTAATAGTGTGTCTTTGTTTAAAATTTTTAGAAGGACGCTCACATTTCTTTTACAACCCTAAGGAACCATCCAAATCAGTTAGTATATGCTGACATAGGTTGAGTTTCGCCGGTTAATCCAATCGGATCCGGATGAGTAAAATGATCTACTGTGGATTGTAGTGCAGTCTGGTTTCTCTGTCTGAATACTGTCTCTGATACCTCAGGTTCTGTTGTATCTCTCAATGAGTAATCTACTGTATCGGTTTGCCCCAAAGCTGGTATGAGCATTCCCAGACGATTTCACCTGCTTCATCCGCCAGTTCCTCCGGCATACCGTTCAGGTCGGTATGGAAGTAGTAGATGTGCTCTTGCTGATTAACCGGTCCGGTCTATCCGCGCCAGCAGTTCATAGCTGTACTGGTCGGTATACAGATACAGGCTCTGCCGTTTGTCTGCATTGCTTTCCTGAATCATTTGCAGCCCGTCCCACAGGAAGGTGGTGCGGTTGCAGGGCTGATCACCCCGATCCAGCCGGTATTTTCAATTAGAAGTCCGGGTGCATTGTATATGTAGCTATAATGTTTGCATTGGTTCTGCTGTTCAATACATACTGCGGTCAGGTGACGTTCAGTAAAATTTTTCTGGGTAGGGTTGGTAAAACAGGCTGTTCATAACCCCTTATTTGTTGCTGTGTTAAATATAAACCAAACGTGCTAAACTGAATTAAACAAATTGGTAATCCAAAGTAAGAGGTTATATACACCAAATTTTATAAACAGCATATTAATAATCATTAATATTAAATATGATTAAATAATGTTTAAGCGTGAAGTTGATCTCTATTCAATTCAATTTAGATAGATAAATATTCATCGTTTGTGCTCTTAATTAAATTTCATCTTCCTTTAAGGGATAAAGATCATTTATAAACTTAGTGAAAGACTGATTAATATAATAAACATTGTCCATATTAGGTGTTTCACCTTCATCTGCTTCAAGTTCATGATCCCAAAAATAAATTCTATTACTATTAGATTTCAATTCCATTATAATAAGATTACCTCCAGCATCATGAGCTATAGGAATAAATTCTGAAGGAATTCTATCCTTATAAAGATCATAATAGCTTAATAAATTACTATATTTTTCTCTGCCTAAACTAAGAAATTGATCAACCATAGATCCATCATTTCTATCAGAAAAAAATCTAAATGAATTAGGCTGAGGTTGTCCTCCATTATATTTCATTAAAAAATCTTTATAATCATTTGGTAAATTACTTTTAATAATTTTCTCAAAATTAAAAATATCTTCTAAGGTTGCGGGATTTTTAGAATAAATAATAGTAGCCATAAATTATTTTTTACCTTTACTTGTTGAAATTTGACCTGTGTGCTTTACTTCATCATGAATATCAGAAGGCACTAGTTGCATATATCCAGAATCCTGATGATACCAAGTTTATTCTGCAGGCCGTGGATTTTCCGAATCATTTTCTATAGTTTAATCTGTCCAATTAAGTATATAGTTCGTAAAGAGCACAAATTAATACAAACCTTTTTAATTGAATAGTGTTAAAAATTGGAATATCTGAATGAGTAAAGGCTTATAACGGGCATATTTCTCTCTTATTTCTATGGGTAATTTACTTGAAGGACATACTTTTTCTGCAATTATACTTTTACTGGAGTTTCGATTTTTAATTTTTTTGTCGTAGAATTACAGTACGAACTTCTATCAGGTACAGGCTGCCCAATGGTAATAGCAGATACCTCTGGCGATCTGTTTGGTGCTGATGCGACCATGGGCATCGTGCTTATAGTTATGCTCTGTGAAGCTCAGTAGTTAGTCGAAGAAAATGAGGTTTTTATTTATAGGCTATTCTTTAGATTACCTATCAAATTGGTTAGCCGTGCTATCGTTGCAAGGTTTATCAGCAGGTTTGATTACATTAGTTTCCAATTAACCAGCTACATATTAATGATAATCACTATATCTTTGTTTACTTTGGTATTTGTTTTCGATATTGTTAAGGTTGATTGTCCACACATAGATACAACAGAACCTGAGGTATCAGAAGCAGTATTCAGATTGAGAAACCGGTCTGCACTACAATACTGTCAGGTACTATGATCCGGATACAGGTCGCTTTACTTGGCAGGAGGATTTAATCTGTATCAATATGTTTCCAACGCGTTTACGTGGATTGATTTGTGGGTGTTGACATGTATTACAGGCAAGCCCAAAAAAGTGGTTAATTCAAACTTACCTCATGCAATAAAGAGAGCTGTTGAATAAAAAGTTTATCCAGATAGAAAAATAGCTTCTGATAGTTTGAAAGATTTTTAGGTAATAAAATTGAGAAAACTGGATTTCCTTCAGAAACAATACCAGATTGAGCTCATATTGACCGTATCCTAATTTCTGCAGAAAATAATGGAATGATTGTATATTAAATAGCAAAAACTGGAACTGCAAAATTAAAAACCGTTCTTAATAAATTAATGGAGTAAATATGTCATCGAAAAATGGGACAAAATTAGAATGCAGCACAGATGGAGATGTAGCTTATTTATATTTACCAAAACACCCTGGGAAAGGTATTTCTGGGATAAGTGCAAAACAGGTTTTTCTAAATTCATTAATTAATAACTATAAAGGACCTGAAATAATTTTAGATTTTAATAAAGATGGGGAAATTATAGGTATGGAATTTATTTTTGATTAAAAACAGTTTTTAAATTTAGAAATATTGTACATAAATAAGATGAATTTCTAAAATCTGAGCTTTATTTAAATAAACATTTTAAAATGGGTCTACCAGCTTCTGCACCCAGCCGCGGATCCGATTGATTTAGATGTCGGGCACAATCTGTATCAGTATGCGCCGAATGCGCTGATTTGGGCTGATCCATGGGGATTGTCGAAGAGCAATCTTATAGATGGTGTTCCCGAAAATCTCGGAATAGTTCGTCGATTTATGTCAAGCAAAGAGTTCAAGAACTTTAAAAGACATGGATTTACATTTGATCCAAAAGACCCTAGAGGGGGAATAAGTGCAACTTCAATACATGTAGATGCAAGAAACCCAGATGCAATAAAAAGAAGAACAGGAGCCCTAGGAGCAGATTATTATATTGATATTGATACTCGTAATTTAGATGTGACATATAAAGGAAAGACAAAGGGAAGATTGCCAGATTGGAAAATCAGAAGTAGTCTTGATTTCGACTCTAAAGCAATCGTAGGTCATGGAAAGGTGAGCAAATGTTAATAGAAATTTTACAAAAATATTTCGAGGCAAAAGAAAAATTACGGCTAGAACTCAGAAATCACCATGAGCAAAAATATTTTTTAGATAATATCAGTATTTCTGAAGGTACTTTGTTATTGGAAGAGTTATTAAGGTATAATAAACAATGGAGTATACTTCAATTTGAGTTGTTATTAAGACTAAATAAAGATGCAGCATTGGCTTTTATCAAAGATTATTATCTGGAGCAAGATCTGGCAAATCATTTTGACAATGAAATATATTTTATTAAAACGATGTTTACTGAAATTAAAAATATTCTAGGAGAAGAAGAATTAATCAAAGTATTAAAATGCAAAGAATTTCGACCGGTAAACAAAAGAAATAAAAAAGTGAAAGAAGCAATTAAGTTTGCCCTCAATAAAAATTAATGGATTCAATAGAAATATTCTGGATTAGTATAACCTAAATCCGTAATAAGAATGTTAAGGGTATCAATAAACTTAAAGTTTATATATTTGAATATAATATTATCGAACAGGAAAAATCAAGATGATAATTGATGCTATTCAAGAATACATCACTGCCTATCATAATTTATCTAAAGCAATAACAAACGATCAGGAAAAGCAATACTTTGTCGAACATGCTGATGTTTCCAAAGCGACTGATTTACTGGAAAATTTAATATCTTCAAAAACTATGCTGCAACCAGCATTCGAATTATTATTAAAAATCAATAAAGACGAAGCACTATATATTATAAAATCCTGGTATTTATCCCGGAATATTTCTCGTGCTATTACAGACCCAGTTGAAGATCTTGACATAATGTTTACTGATATAAAGGAAATACTGGGTGAAGAAGAATTAGACAAATTATTAAAAAATAAAAAATTTCTGAAAAAAAATATGAAAAATAAGATAATTAAAAGGAGATTAAGAGAAGCGATCAGATTTGCTAAAGAAGAAGATTAATAAATTATTTTAGCTCACAATAAAAAATCTCAAAAATATTCAAATGACGTATAATAAATATACACCCGTGAACTGTTAAATAATCCTGTTACGATGCCGAATATGGCCTGACCGAAGTGCGTATCGAACAGCTGAACCATACTGAACGCTACGGCTACGTCTACGATGCCCTCGGCCGGCGGATTGAAAAACACCGGCTGGACCGTGACGGCAAACCATGTAACCGCACCACCTTCCTGTGGGACGGACTGCAGATGATTCAGGAAAGCAGCGCAGACAAACGGCAGAGCCTGTATCTGTATACTGATGAAGGCAGTTATGAACCGCTGGCGCGGATAGACAGAAACGGTAATCAAGAACAACACATCTACTACTTCCATACCAACCTGAACGGCATGCCGGAGGAGCTGACGGATGAAGCCGGTGAAATCGTCTGGGAATGCTCATACCAGCTATTGGGCAAACCGATACAGGAGACTGTCCATAAAGAGATACAACAGAACCTGAGGTATCAGAGACAGTATTTAGACAGAGAAAC
Organism: Snodgrassella sp. ESL0323; assembly: GCF_013346865.1. Classification (NCBI taxonomy): domain Bacteria; kingdom Pseudomonadati; phylum Pseudomonadota; class Betaproteobacteria; order Neisseriales; family Neisseriaceae; genus Snodgrassella; species Snodgrassella sp. ESL0323. Next base: position 8,825 of record NZ_JAAEDT010000007.1, read on the forward strand.
CGGACTGCACTACAATACTTTCAGGTACTACGATCCGGATACAGGTCGCTTTACTCAGATTAATCCGATAGGATTACTTAGTAGTTTAAACTTATATCAGTTTACGCCGAACCAGTTAAGTTGAATTGATCCGCTAGGAAAATCTCTTACCGTTTGATTTTACGGGAAGTCCTGATTTATTCCTTGCTATGGAAGTTCAAAAACTATTGCTATATCTCATTCTAAAGGATGGTTAGCTGGCTATATTCTAAAAGCGTTAAAAACAGGGTGTTCATAATGGATAATCCGTGCAGAAATTGCGAAAAAAATATTGTTCTTTCAGATATTAAATCTGTGGAGAAGGTTTTATCATATTGTTTTCCTGAGGAATTTATATTACATTATCTATCCTTTAATGGTGGGGTACCGTCCAGAGCTTGGTGGGAAAGCAATGATGGTTTTGAACCATTAGAAATTGCTTTTTTGAAACCATTTAAATATAACAAATTAACTAATGATGCCCCGAAATCTTTAATTGATGGCTGTTATCATGAGATGATCACAAAGAACGTAATTCCGATAAATATCATACCTTTTGGAAATGATTGGGGTGGTAATTATTTTTGTTTAAATAAGAATGATGGTAGTGTGATCTTTTATGCGACAGATTCATTTGATCCAAATCTTTCTATGGATAAAAATCATGTGTTAGTACAGAAAAAACTAGCTTCTTCTTTCAAAGAGTTTATGGACAAATTAGTTACCGAAGAGGATTTGGATTAGCTATTTAATTAATTTTAAGAACTGGGCAAGAAAATGAATCTTCCCGGTTTTTTTTATTATTTAACTCTTATTCAGTATACTAAGTATACTAAGCATGCCGTTTTTGATCCTCTTAACCACCTGTTTAAATTGATCAAGTTGTTCCCTGAACTCCTGAAATTCGTTACAGTCCGTGCAGACAAACGGCAGAGTCTGTATCTGTATACCGGTGAAGGCAGCTATGAACCGCTGGCGCGGATAGATAGAAACAGCAATCAGAAACAGCACATTTACTATTTCCATACTGATGTAAACTGTATACAGGAAGAACTGACGGATGAAGACGGTGAAATCTTTCGGGGATGCTCATACCAGCTGTGGGGCAAACCGATACAGGAGATTGCCCATAGAGACATACAACAGAATCTGCAGTATCAGGACAATATTTAGACAGAGAAACCGGACTGCATTACAATATTTTCAGGTACTAAGACCCAGATGCAGGTACAGGCTGCTTTACCTAGGCTGATCCGATTGGGTTAGCCGGCTGATACAATTTTTATCAGTATGCACCAAGTCTATTAAATTGGATCGATCCGTCAGGATTATGCAAGACAGACAATAATAACATTTTATATCATTATACGAATAATAAAGGTCTTGAAGGAATATTATCCTCTAAACAATTGAATCCCTCTTTAAAGGCTAATAATCCGAAAGATGCTCGTTATGGTAATTGGCAGTATTTATCAGATATACTACCGAGTACTAAAACAAACAATGGGTTGTCGAAGAAATTTTTAAATGTTCCATTTCAAGGTAAGAAGTTCGAAAATTATATTGCTATCGATGTTACTGGATTAAATGTAATTAAGGGAAGGGATGGCGTTTATGTAATTTTAAATGAAGTGCCATTAGATATATCAGGTCGTATAGTCGATTATGGCAGGAACCAGCTATGACATATATTAAAGTCCATTGGATTCATAAAAATCAAGATGAGCCGATTGAATTATATAGCGAGTTAGATGAAGATCGTTATGAGGTGAGGAAAGTAGAGATTTTTATAAATAATATAGTAGGTTATGCAACAAACAATTATTCATATGGAGAAACGCTTTTAGGTGAATGCCCGATACCATCTTTGGAGAGTATTAATTCAAACCCAGAATTTAAAGCGAAGAATATAACAAAAGAAGAGTTTTTTGCTATATGGGATAAATATGTTCCATTTCAAAAATGAAGCAAGGGGATTACTCCCTTATTTTTGATTATTTGAACGTATTAAGGAAAAATGAAGAAAGCAATCAAAACCTGATCCGCTTTAATCAGCTGCTCAGCTTCCGTGGACTGAAATACAGCTACGACGAACACGGACGTACCCGCAGCAAAGAAACCGCCAGCGGTACCCAGTATTACCATTACGATGCCGAACACCGCTTGACCGAAGTGCGTATTGAATAGCTACCATACTGAATGCTACGGCTACGGCTACGATGCCCTCGGCCGGCAGATTGAAAAACACCGGCTGGACCGGGAAGGCAAGCCGTGCAACCGCACCACCTTCCTGTGGGACGGGCTGCAAATGATTCAGGAAAGCAGTGCAGACAAACGGCAGAGCCTGTATCTGTATACCGACCTGAATGGCATGCCGGAGGAGCTGACGGATGAAGCCGGTGAAATCGTCTGGGAATGCTCATACTAGCTGTGAGGCAAACCAGTACAGGAGATTGCCCATAAAGAGATACAGCAGAATGAGGTATCAGGGCCAGTATTTAGACAGAGAAACCGGGCTGCATTACATACTTTCAGCCGAATAAAGGTCGCTTTACGCAGCTAGACCCGATTGGATTGGCCGGTAGTTTTAATTTTTATCAGTATGCACCAAATGTGCTAATGTGGATTGATCCGCTTGGTCTTCGTTCTAAATGTCAATTCAGTGGAGATCGAGGTAGAAGGAAAGCGAAGCATGACATTGAACGTAATGGATATAAAATTGTTGCGGAGGAATTAACAATGATTGTTAATAAAAGTAGAATAAGAGCGGATTTTGTAGCTAGGGATAAATATGGAAAATATCATGTCTTTGAAGCTAAACATGGAAATAGTGGCTTAACTAAAAATCAAAGTAAAGCTGGTGTATATGATATGAATAGCCCATCGAATACTGCCAGTGGTATCGGCGGAGGAACAATTATTCCATCAAAGGGAACTAAAGGTGAATTTAAAGTTGCTACTGGAAATAAAAAGAAAATAAAAGTTGTAGGTCCACGAGGTACAGTGCGTGATGCAACTTTCCATGTATTAAGTTATTAAGGAGTAAAAAATGTCGGTGACAGCTGAGTTAAGAAAGTTGTTTGAAATTGAGTTGTATAATTATTTGAAAGCAAATCTTGTATGTGCTTCAAATATCAAGTGTTTAAAAAAGGAAATATCCATAAAAAAAACAAAAGATAATGAAGCAAGTGGTTACATATGTTTCGATTTCTTGAATAATGCCCGAGGCTACTGCCTCTGCACGAGTGTTGATTCTCCAGAATTAATTGATTTTTTTAATAAAATAAATCCACCATATAGATCAAACTTACCTGAAGACACCGTTTATGCAATGAATACTTTAATGGAGGGTAGTTTTAAATCATTCGCTCCGAATTTCGGTGGTACTGTAGATCTACCCAGAAATGAAGAAGAAAGAAAAAAGACTTGTGAATGGATTTATACTAAGGTGAGAGATATTTATTTGCCAAGAGCTATGAATCTTATTGAGTTAAAGCCTGAAGCTGTAAAAGATATCATATTATTTCCAAACTATTATGCTTATCCTTTTTTGATAATTTTATACATAATCAAAAAACATAATATGTCTTTATCAGATAAAGACATGGAATCAGTGTTTAGCAAAAGAAAAAGAATTATAGGCAACAAATCGTTTGATAAACAGCTCTTGGATACATATCTGTCAGAATAAAGCCAAGAAAGAAATCAACCTTTACTGATGTTATATTATTCAATATGCGTTCAAAATAAATACTGAAGATGAAAATGTATGCTTATCGATGATGCTTTACGTAAATTTGTAGAAATATTTCAAAATAGTAATTCAAGTTTGGGGATAATGAAGTATTCTAATACGAAATTAAAAGCTGATAAAATTGACCTTCCATTAACTGGTGAGATTCTATATTTTTATGATCATATGATACTTGAAGATGGACCAATTTTTGGAGGCGATTTATCCATTGATGTTATCGAAAAAAATCAATTGAAAAATATCCTTGATGGCTGGGATGTTAATTCAGAATGGAAAGATAGCTATATCATATTTGCTGACCGTGCTGGTGATGTGTTGTTTTGTGATTCATCTGACATTAAATCTCCTGTTTATGGTAGTGTACAGATGAAGATGTATAAATTAACTGACTCATTAAGTGATTTTTTGAATATTTATTCAAAACTTATTGAGGTGGAAGAGATTGAATTTTGCGGTGATGTAGTTGATGATGATTTTAATCACAAACCTGAATATTTATTAAGAATTGAAGAGGAATTAAACAAAAATCTTTCTTCTAAATTGTTTGTAGATAATTTTATGTATTTTTTCTTTGGATAATCGACTATATAAAAACGTATAGTTTCTCCAATAATCCATTATAGCTTTTTGATTTACTGCAGAGGTGGATACCCAGCCCGCCTTATTTTCTGTATTTGAAATTTATATACAGCGTATTTAATCTTTTAAATTTTATTTTGCCGTTACCTGTAATTGTGATTAATTATCATGATAAAAACATATCTATATATCCAGCAAGAGATATGACTTTTGGTGAATACAAAAAATTAATTAATCAAATTCAATGGAATTAATTTATAAATATTATGAAAGTTATTGTTAATGAAAAGGAAGCATTTGAGAAATTAAAAAAAATTTTGGTTTCTTGGAATGATGCTGATAGTGAAAAATCTATGAATTCGATGGATTATTTTATAGAACAATTAATATATTCTAAATGGAATAGAAATAGGATTTATAATTTTATATTTATATATGTAAGAAATAATTTATCTGATTTGGACTATGATTTCATACCCGAAAAAGCTCTTGATTATTTGAGTGATATAGAAACATCAATCATTGGATATTGTTGCCCTGCTTGTTTCTTAAAGATTCCTGATGAACCTTTAGATGAAAATGAATTAATAGCGTATGTTAGGGGAAACAAATGGAAAAATTGATAATAAAATAAATTATATTAAACTATATGCTCATACCAGCTGTAGGGTAAACCGGTACAGGAGATTGCCCATAGAGAGATACAACAGTAAGGTATCAGGGACAGTATTTAGACAGAGAAACCGGAATGCACTACAATACTTTCAGGTACTATGATCCAGATACAGGTCGCTTTACCCAGCCGGATCCGATAAGGTATATCAATTGGTGTAAAATATAGTGTAGGTTTTAAAAGAGGCAGAATAGGGCAATTTTATTCAAATGTATCCTGAAATTATTATAAATACTTATATCAAAATGGGTGACGATTTTATTAATGTTTTTGATTTTAATGGTCATATAGATAATCCTGATAATATTGATGGTGCTATAGAATTATCAATTTACGGAAAAAAACTTATTGATAAGTCAATGTGGGATTATATTGATGCTCTCTGGTGTTATTTATCAACGGGATTATCAGTAGTTTCTAATGGAGAAGAATTTAAAACGAATTTTCCTGATCAGCCTATAGAAGTCAAATTTAAACCTATTCATAATAATCATAATATATTAGTTAGTGTGACGTGTTCTTCATCAGAAGCAAAAATTATCGTTGATAAAAAAGCTTTCTTATCAGCAATGTCGAATCATGCCAAAAATTTTTTTGAACATTTAGAAATCATTGCGCCAAAGTCAATGTCTACCTGTAGTTATGCACTAACATATTTAAATAAAATAGATTTAAATAGAAGAGATTAGGAACAGTTATTTTGAATCAGATTATTATAATGCTTGTATTCGAAAAGTTCTTATTCGTTTTTCATGTTTCAAAATAGCTGATTATAATTCTGGATATTTAATAAATGGTTGATTAGTTGCATTTTATAATTTAATAAAAAACCAAAACTGTTAAGTTTGTAAAAGTCATATGGAAAATAATTAAAAATCGCCCAAAAATTTTTCTAATTATTCGAGGAACGAACCGAATGACAGATAAACCAGAGATTCGATTTTTGCACGGTCTGGCGCAACCAAGAAATTTAATATTGACTGGTAAATAACACCTCAGACAGCACCACCGACTACCAGTATGACAAAGCCGATAATCTGCTCAAATTCGGCTTTTTGGATTGTCTTTGGGGTTGAATATGCAGACTTTATTCATACAGTTTTTACTAAAATAACAAAAGCAGGTGACACATATCTATTAGATTATTATCCCGGTGGTGATAAAGAGAAAAATCAGACTAGTACACATGGTAATATATACATGGTAATAATTACTGGAAAATTTACAAAAAAACAAAGGTAAAAAAACTTTAGGCAGAATTGGCCATGAAGGATTTGAAAAATACGATAGAATTAATGACGCACCTGTCTTTATTGATGGAATACTAGTAAAAGGAGGATAAGACATGATAGATTTCAATGCGGATATTATAAGCTATAAGTCTGTTGGTAATATTGAAATTGGACGTAATGTAGAATTTTATATCGATGAATTATATAAAAATTTCGATGTTAAAGTAACCCAGTATGGAGTACCAAACTATCCAGAAGAAGATATAATAAGGTATGCATATTCTTTGAATAATGATACGGTAAAATTTACTACTAATATTGATGGTTTAATCGAAGCCGTAGCGTGTAATGGAGATTATAAAGGAAAATATAAAAATAAATTATATGCAGGCATTACAATGGGAAAATTGATTAATTTAACCGATAAACAGTGGATAAGGTTTGGTGCACTTATTATAGATCAAGATTTTGGTATGTCTATTACACTCCCATCACCATATGATGAAATAGCGGATAATTTAAAAGATATTCCGCTGAATTTACTCCTAAATGAGATCTATGTTGGTAATTTTGATTATTGGCGATGAAATAGCAGATTATTTAAAAGATATCCCGCCAGATTTATCTCTAAATAGAATTTTAGTTAGTAATTTTGATTATTAGCTCCAATAAGCTATATCTTCAAAATTTACTAATAGTCTATTCTATATCACACAATGAACCGAGATTAAGGACATGGTGGTGGTCCAATTTATTATTGGGATCGTAAAATCAATGATTTACATTTTGATATGATGATTAGATACGGGTATTTGGAACAAAATACAGCTTTAATGCCAGTAGCAGACTCATTTGGTCAATTTTTATCCATGATTATTAGAACAAAAAATAAAGCTAATTATGATCAGAATGAAAATGAATTTAATCTACCGGATATTACTTTTCCGGCAGAGGCATTAGAGCTTTGGGAAGAAAATCCTAAAAGGATTTTTAATGAGTAGAACTATTTATACCGATATATATAGAAAAATTAGAAGCTTCTGAAAGGGATCGTGAAAAATTAGCAAGCTTAAAAAAAGCAGGACTTTTGCCAGACGGCATTTTTGAATGAAAAGTTAAATTGTAATTACAGTAAGAAGCATAAGAAATGCTGCTGGTAACATCAAAAACACAGTGTACACGATGCACTCAGCGGCAGATTGAAAAACACCGGCTGGACCGGGACGGTAAGCCATGCAACCGCACCACCTTCCTGTGGGACGGACTGCAAATGATTCAGGAAAGCAGCGCAGACAAACGGCAGAGCCTGTATCTGTATACCGATGAAAGCAGCTATGAACCACTGGCGCGAATAGACAGAAACGGTAATCAGAAACAACACATCTACAACTTCCATACCGGCCTAAACGGCATGCCGGAGGAGCTGACGGATGAAGCCAGTGAAATCGTCTGGGAATGCTCATACCAGCTGTGGGGCAAACCGATACAGGAGATCGCTCATACAGATATACAGCAGAACCTGCGGTATCAGGGGCAGTATTTGGACAGAGAAATTGGACTGCACTACAATACTTTCAGGTATTATGATCCGGATACAGGTCGCTTTACCCAGCCGGATCCGATCGGATTAGCCGGTGGACTTAATCTATATCAGTATGTGCCTAATCTGTTGGGGTGGATTGATCCACTGGGATATGGATAATGGATGGTTTAGAGAGCATAATGAATACTGGAGTTATTGAACCAAACTCAAAAGGTAAGGTTTATGTTACGGATATATTAATGACTCCTCAGGATGCAATGAGAGATATTTTCATTAATGATCCATTACATTTAGGGCGTGGCGACTATGCAATTATATTCAAAGCTGATGCTTTGCAAATGAGCAATATTAGTGTTAAACAGAACTCTGATTTGGAATATATTCATTCAGGTCGATTGAAGCTACGTGAGGTAATTCATGCAGGTAAAAATCCTTATGGTATTTTTTTCCATTTACCTTATAAGCAACGAGTAAAGATGACTCACGAGCAAATAAAATCTAGAAAGGATAATTGTGTCTGAAAATCAAGAAAAATCATTGACTTTAAATCAAGGTGAGGTAAACGCCTTAAAAAAAGCAATTATGTATTTAAAATTTTCCTGTGAGGAAACAGAGTCTGTAATGTATGCAGGTAGTCCTCTCATAAACTCTGTTTTTTCTAAATTATTAGTGATTGATGATTTAGGGGATTACGCTATTGATTTTTTTAAAAAAAGGCATCTTGAGAACGAGAGATTCGTTTTAGCTAAATTAGATAAATTAGAGCTAGAAAATGGTCGGAAATTTGAAAGTGAAGTGAAGGAAAATTCTTTTAACGGATGCCTTTATCCATTCTCAAGAAAATAATCCTCGTATTATGAATAAATAGCCAGTTAGAAAATTAATTCTTACCGGCTCGCCTTTTAATCCATAACGTTCAAATCATCAGCGACATCAAGCGCGACCTGCTGCATCGGGAAACACTGCGCAGCCAGGGCAGAATGCACACCAGTTTTTAATACGACCGCACCAGCCGTCTGACCGAAAAACAGATCAAACGTCATTAAAGTTGAGGTTATTAATGCAAAATTCTAAAAATCAAATGGTTGACTTATTGATTTCACATCATCAGATTTTAGTTCGATCTAGAGCTTACTCTGAAAAATTGTCTCAGTGGGGCAAAGAGAATATTGAACAAGGAGCTGTCATTCATGAAGATTATGTTATATTTGACCCTTTACCTGAAGAAGCTTTCGGAGCTAATGTTTTTTTAAAATTAACAAATAATTTTGTTATGGATGAAAATACACAACGATGTATTGTGACACCTTTTTATATTGATAATAGTAATAATGTTGAAGTAGCATCAGCTGCAGAAAAATTCAAAATAAACATAGAATTTGATACCTCTTTATATGATCTTTACTATGAAATTTGCGAAGATGATGAAGTTTTTTACAAATTTACCTTTGTTCCAGCAGAAAAACCTATAGTAGCCCGATACTTGATTGACGATCCTTGGGGAGGAGAAAAAAATAAAGCGCTTAAACTTGGTTTTTTGTAACTAATTAATTTATATAAATAATTCAATTTTTAATAGAAATGAAATTTAGTTTATATATGTGAAGTATTACATTGTTGATTAGTGAAATTAGAAAGTAAATAGAAATATATATATAGTGTTTTATATCATGCAGATATTATCAAAAATCACTATAATTAAATCTAAATAAAAATCTATTTCCACTATGGTGCTGCCGATGGCCTGACCGAATAGACCGATCTAGGCAATCGTACCATCAACAAACTGTATTACGGTTCCGGCCATCTGCACCAGAATAACCTGGACGGTCAGATTATCAGCAACATCGAGCGCGATCTGCTGCACCGGGAAACCCTGCGCAGCCAGAGTAGAATGCACACCAGTTTTCAATACGACCGTACTGGCCGCCTGACCGGCAAACAGACCAAACGACCTGGAGCGGGTATCCTGCCGGATATCATACTGGGCCGCAGCTATAGCTACGATAATCTGGACCGGCTGGCAGGCAAAAAACAACAACCGACAGGGACAGAGCGATTACCGCTACGACGTAACCGGACGCATCGAAAGCTGCCGCAACGAAGCATACTGGGAAACCCTGCAATACGATGCTGCGGCCAACCTGCTGGACAGAAGATGCGGTGAAGAAGAAAGCAATCAGAACCTGATCCGTTTTAATCAGCTGTTCAGTTCCCGAGGACTGAAAACAGCTACGACGAACACGGATTAGGTGGAGTTATGGTACGTGGCAGATCTATTCACCCGGCTATAATGATATTGTCCAAAAAGGATTGCATTTTTATGCTCCTGGAGGTGTTGAATTATCAATAAGACCCGATCACAAAGATGGTATAACCTTTACTAATGCAATTCCAAATGAGAGAAGTAGTCTAAAAGTAACAAAAGCCATCATACTAGCAAAAGAATGCTTTGAAAATGATATGAATTTTAGAAATGATATTTTAAATAAAGCCAATGAAGGTGTACGTTCTGTTTTAGCTCATGCCAAGACACAACAAACAGATTTGCGTAATTTAGCTAATGGTAGGTCGAGAGAGCTACGTGATATTGGACGTAATGTACAAAGATATAATGCTAAAATAGGTTGCTCATAATGAATAAAGAATGGAAACCCATATTTCAAATAGAGTTAATGGATATTATTAACAGTCTACACATTAAAAAATTGCATGTCGGATCATCTGATTCTCTTATTTATGAAACGATGGGAGAACCAGAATTACCTGTAGCAAGACTGAACAGAAAATCAAAAATATTTAGTCATCTATATGGCAATGTCAATATTTTATCTAAAAATAACACTGTAATAAGTATAGATATTGACATGCATGGTTTTAGAAAAAAGATGGTAATTCTTGGTAGAATAAATAGCTGGAAACTTAATAATTGGCTAGAGCTATCTAAAATAAAAAATTGGAATGTAAATAAAATTTGTGATGTAGTTCGACTTGAAGGAAAAGGAATAGTTATTTGTTTATCACCGGATGGAAAAGTAGGGATGATTTCTCTTTCTTGAATAACTTTTAACTGTTTCCAATATAATATTGCTGGCTGATTAATTGAACAAACCTATCTGGACGGGCGTAAATAACAACTAAGCTACGACCTACTGAGCAACCGCATCGCCACCACCCTGCCGGACGGACGCACCATCAACAAACTATTATGGTTCCGGCCATCTGCACCAGATTAACCTGGACGGCCAGATTATCTGCGATATCGAGCGAGACCTGCTGCATCGGGAAATCCTGCGCAGCCAGAGTAGAATGCACACCAGTTTTCAATACGACCGTACCGGCCGCCTGACCGGCAAACAGACCAAACGACCTGGAGCGGGTATCCTGCCGGATATCATACTGGGCCGCAGCTATAGCTACGATAATCTGGACCGGCTGGCAGGCAAAAAACAACAACCGACAGGGACAGAGCGATTACCGCTACGACGTAACCGGACGCATCGAAAGCTGCCGCAACGAAGCATACTGGGAAACCCTGCAATACGATGCTGCGGCCAACCTGCTGGACAGAAGATGCGGTGAAGAAGAAAGCAATCAGAACCTGATCCGTTTTAATCAGCTGCTCAGTTCCCGAGGACTGAAAACAGCTACGACGAACACGGACGTACCCGCAGCAAACAAACCGCTAGCGGTCATACCGACGTGAACGACATGCCGGAGGAGCTGACGGATAGGGCCGGTGAAATCGTCTGGGAATGCTCATACCAGCTGTGGAGTAAACCGATACAGGAGATTACCCATAGAGAGATACAGCAGGACCTGAGGTATCAGGGACAGTATTTAGACAGAGAAACCGGATTGCACTACAATACTTTCAGGTATTATGATCCTGATACAGGTCGCTTTACACAGCCGGATCCGATTGGATTGGCCGGTAGCTTTAATCTTTATCAGTATGCGCCAAATACGCTGATTTGGATCGATCCGTGGGGTTCGAAAAACTGGGATATATAATAATATGCTCGGTTTTCCAGTTACCAGAAGCACCATATTATTTCGTAGCAATTGCGAAATCATAAATTGTTTTAAAGAGCTGGCGCAAATATTCATACAAGCAATAAAATTATTTATCTGTCGACTTCGGAGGATGTCCATTCTACTCGAACAATTCACAGAGGATCTTATCCTGATTATACAAAATCAATAGAAGCTGAAATGGACAAATTAGTAGAAATAGGGGAAAAAATAAGTGGACCCAGGCTGATTACAAAGAAACTTTAGACAAACTAATTAAAGAGAAAAGAGCTGATTTACGTAAGGGAAAAGTGATTTTGAACAAAATTCAATCCGATCTAAAGGATCCAAAGGATGTTAAGATGATATCTAGACTAAGGTGTGGTGATGTTTATCCAGATAGATATTGATTTCAATTTAAAGAAGAGGAAATTTCAATAGTTGATTTAATGTAATGCCAAAAAATTCATTTAAAAAATCCCTTGATTTTTACTTTAAATAAAAAATAAGTGAGAAAAGATTACTGTCTTATGATTATTATATGAGTGACGGTCCTGATTTTATTTCACCCAAACTGACCACTTTGTTGGAAAATAATGATGAATTCTTAAAAGAAGTGCAGTTGCTTGATGCAATTGTGATTATCAATGGCCAGAGCCATTATGGTTTTAAAGTATTTAATCCGTTGCGTTTTTTATCTTGTATGGATATGGATAAATCTGAAAGCACACCGGTTCTAGATAGTCAGCCTGATGGACCAAGGAGATTTACTAAAAAAGTTTTTAAGCAGGATGTCACTGAAGATTTTTGGATAGTCAGGTGCTTAGAGGATTCAAGCTGTGTAATGATTTCAGATAAGTTAAGGCAGTTTTTTATTGATAATCATATCAAAGGTATTAATCTAAAAGACTAATGATAATTTCAGGCAACTGAGTGATATTTTTCAATTACTGATGGTTATTAAACGCCTGTTTATGTCAAATTAATCTTGTAGCTATAACTTGTAAACCAATCCGGCAATCGCACCACCTTCCAGTGGGACGGGCTGCAGATGATTCAGGAAAGCTGTGCAGACGAACGGAAGAGCCTGTATCTGTATACCGGTGAAGGCAGCTATGAACCGCTGGCGCGGATAGATAGAAACGGTAATCAGAAACAACACATCTACTACTTCCATACCGATCTGAACGGTATGCCGGAGGAGCTGACAGATGAAGCCGGTGAAATCGTCTGGGAATGCTTATACCAGCTATGGGGCAAACCAATACAGGAAATTATCCATCGGGAGATACAGGAGGTACAACAGAATCTGAGGTATCAAGAGCAGTATTTAGACAGAAAAACCAGACTGCACTACAATACTTTCAGTTACTATGATCCGGATACAGGCCGTTTTACTCAGCCGGACCCGATAGGGTTAGCCGGTGGCTTTAATCTGTATCAGTATGCACCGAATGCGCTGATGTGGATTGATCCGAAAGGATTGAAATCATGCTTTACAAATGCTAAAGCTCAATCAAATGCGCAAAAGATAATTGAAAAATACGGTGGTATAAAAACTGGTGAAAATCGTTACCAAATGCCAAACAGAAGAGCCGCAAGGCAGACTGCTTCTGAATTAAGTGGAAATTTAGGATCTAATCCTAAAGTTATACATAAATCAAAATTTGAAGGAGGTCCTTATGGTTGGAAAAAATCTAATGGAAAAATAGGAATGCAAAGTGCCGATGAAAATGCTGGCTGGAGAGATGATGTATTAGGTCATCCTCATTTAGGTGCTGGTCCACATGTTAATGTTTGGAATAAAAGTAAAGGTATATTGGATAATTTGCATTTGGATTATTAACTATGGATAAAATTATATACCGGTGCACTTCGGAAGTAAGGATTAATCGCAATACGAAAGATCTTGTTTGGTATATTTCTGAAGAAGAATTTAAAAATAACGAAGAAGTTGCTGACTTTAACCCCTGGAATAAAGATGAAGCAATTACAATTGCAAAAAGTTATTTGATGGATGATTGTGTAGTGATTTTTAGACCGGCAAGAATGGAAGATCGCATTAGTCGAAGTCGCGATGCTCCTGTTATGTTTTATTTTATAGAAATAATGAATCAAGATGAGTCTATAAAATTTACCTCTAGACGTATTTATCCTTGGGAAAAAGTTATTGAGTTTGCATCTTGGTTTAAAGGATTATCATTTGTTGCAGCAACAAGAGTTTGGAAAGTAAAAAAATTATAAACAAATAGATAAATTTTCTGTTGAAATTCTAACTGTTTTGGAATTTCATTTTATTCATTAACTCATTATCTCAATGAAATAAATATCATTTACAAAATTGATGCAGTTTTGATTTATATATTGGAACAAAAAAGTGAGTTTTATTAATTTAAAAAGTCGAAAAGAAATTAAATCTTTTCGGCTTTTTATAATTTGACACTGTCCAGTCTATCCATCAGAAGCCGAACCAGAACTCATCAACAAACTGTATTATGGTTCTGGCCATCTGCACCAGATTAACCCGGACGGCCAGATTATCAGCGACATCGAGCGCGACCACCTGCATCGGGAAACCCTGCGCAGCCAAGGCAGTATGAATACCAGTTTCAATACGACCGCACCAGCCGCCTGACCGAAAAACAGACCAAACGTCCGGGGTATCATAATGGACCGCAGCACAGCTACGATAATCTGGACCGGCTGGTAGGCAAAAAACACAATCGCCAGGGACAGAGCGATTACCGCTACGACGTAACCGGACGAACCCGCAGCAAACAGACCGCCAGCGGTACCCAGTATTACCATTACGATGCCGAACACCGCCTGACCGAAGTGCGTATCGAACAGCTGAACCATACTGAACGCTATGGCTACGTCTACGATGCCCTCGGCCGGCGGATTGAAAAACACCGGCTGGACAGTGACGGCAAGCCATGCAACCGCACCACCTTCCTGTGGGACAGGATGCAGATGATTCAGGAAAGCAGTGCAGACAAACGGCAGAGCCTGCGGTATCAAGGACAGTATTTAGACAGAGAAACCGGACTGCACTACAATACTCTCAGGTACGATGATTCAGACATAGGCCGCTTTACTCAGTCTGATACGATTGGATTTCTGGGTAGCTATAATCTATAAGTATGTGCCTAATGCGTTTATGTGGATTAATCCGTAAGGTTGGGCATGTAAACCAAACCATCAAGCGGGGAAGAGTCCTAAAAAATATGGACATGCCTGTAATCGACATGGTTCTCAACTAAAAAAAACAATAGGTAATGGATAGAGCAGAAACTTTGAACAAACCTCAAGGTCATTTTAGTGATAACAGAATGATAGAAGAGGCGTTTGATAAAGCACCTAAAACACCTGGAATACATGATGTTAAAGTATCACAAATATCAAAAGTGTATTATCCTGATGGGACTACAAAAACAACTGATATAGTTAGGGTTGTTATCTATGAAAATAGAGGTCCTATTACAGCATATCCTTATATCCTTGGAGACTAAATATGAATATTAATTTAATTATAAAAGAAAAGCCTACTGAGCTGGATGAATATCTAAATCAAGAAGATATGGAAGCATCACCTTTCGAATTTGCTCTTCTAGAGCTAGATCAGTATGTAAATGGGTATATTGATATCTCATTTGAAAATAAACCAAATATTGTTTTAAATTTATTTAATGATTTTATGGTTTGTTTTGACTGTATAATCCGTTCTATAAATGCGACCAAATTCGCACATTCTAAAAAAAAAGAAATATGGTTTTGTGAGCAAGGTTCGGATTTCTATTTATTTTATGAAGTTAAAGATGAAATAATTTATTTAACCTTTAAAAAAGGAAAATCTGTAGGTCTGCCAAATAGAAATACACCCGATTTTTCTGTAGAAGTAAATAAAATAGAATATTTTAAGCAATGGGAAAATTTGTTCCAAAAATTAAGCATAATTTTTGAAAAAAAACTTCATAAAAAAATCCCTATACCCTTTTAATTCTTAATAACGTGTAAAAGCTCGAATAAATCAATATAAATTTATTTCAAAAAATGATATTCAAAATGCTCGCTCAAATAATATATTAAAACAATCAGATGGACGTTGGGTTGTAGTAGGATCGAAAGACAGAATTCATCTGATAGAAAAAGATGGTTCTAAGATCGCTACCTCTATGCAGGATATATCTAGAGATAATATTCAGTCTCGAATCAAAAAGGGCGTTGGGAAAGATTAACACAAAGCGGTTGGTAAAATAACCTTAAACGGTAAGTCAAATTCACTTAATGGAACAGTGGGTAACAATCATGTCACTATTGAAAGTGTTGATTTATGAAAATGACAATTTATAAGCCTGCAGAAGAAAGAATATGGGCTGATATTAGTAACGAAAGTAATGTAGACTCAGATATAGTTGGTTTAACGCAGTCAGACAAGGTAGAAGATTTCTTTGGTAACTCCGTTATTATTCATGAGGGTGATTATGTATATTTATATGAAGATATGCGAGAAGATAACGGTGAGGTGAGTTATATATTTTTTGAAGGTTATGTTATTCCTAATCCATACGATTTTTTACCATATAAATGGTGTTGTAAGCTGACAGGAGATAAACCATATTTTGAATATTCGGATGAATATAATAAACGATTTAGCATGAAAAATAATAAATGACAAAAATATTTATAAATTTATTCTATTATTAATTTATATAATTTAAAAAGTCGAAAAGAAATTAAATCTTTTCGACTTTTTATAATTTGATACTGTCGAGTCTATCCATCAGAAGCCGAACCGGAACTGATCAGCTTCAGCTACGATAATCTGGATCCCGGAGTACCGCAATAAATAGAGCTTGGGCACAAGAAAAAACATTATTGCAAAATGGAGGAAAAGGAACTCGAGCTTGGACAGCTAAAGAAAGAGCACTAATTTTAAATATACCAAATAGTCAACTTACCAAAATTATGTCTAAGGCAGATTATACTGGACATCATATAAATTCTGTTGAGGGAAATGGCTCTCTAGGAGCAAAATGGAATGAGGATCCGAGAAATATTGTTTTCTTACAAAATGATCGTCATCCTGGTGGTTTTAATGAACATGTTCGTGAACCAAAGGGGCATAAAGGAACTACAAGAAATTCAACCAATGGACGTTTGATAGATCGAGGCGCTACTTTAAGACAACGATGCTGAAGGTGAAAATATATGTTTATTGATAATAGTCTGCGTAAATTTGCAGAAATATTTCAAAATAGTAATACAAGTTTGGGGGTAATGAAGTATTCTAATACGAAAGTGAAAGCTGATAAAATTGACCTTCCATTAACTGGTGAGATTCTATATTTTTATGATCATATGATACTTGAAGATGGGCCAATATTAGGAAACGATTTATATATTCGATTTATCGAAAAAAATCAATTGAAAAATATCCTTGATGGCTGGGATAATGATCCAGAATGGAAAGGTAGTTATATCATATTTGCTGAACGTAATGGTGATGTGTTGTTATGTGATTCATCTGACATTAAATCTCCTGTTTATGGTAGTGTACAGATGGATATGTATAAATTAACTGACTCATTAAGTGATTTTTTAGATATTTATTCAAACCTTATTAAAGTGGAAGAGGTTGAGTTTGGCGGTGATGTAGCTGATGGTGATTTTAATTATAAACCTGAATATTTATTAAGAATTGAAGAGGAATTAAACAAAAAATCTTTCTTCTAAATTGTTTGTAGATAATTTTATGTATTTTTTCTTTGGATAATCGACTATATAAAAACGTATAGTTTCTCCAATAATCCGTTATAGCTTTTTGATTTACTGCAGAGGTGGGTACCCAGCCCACCTTATTTATGAAAATAAAATAAGAGTATATTTTGTACTTGTTGACAAACATTGAAATTATCACATATTTCTAGTACAACGCTGCCAGCCAGCTTATTGGCGCCACCCTGCCGGACGGGTGTACCATCAACAAACTGTATTATGGTTCCGGCCATCTGCACCAGATTAACCTGGACGGTCAGATTATCAGCGACATCGAGCGCGACCACCTGCACCGGGAAACCCTGCGCAGCCAGGGCAGAATGAATACCAGTTTTCAATACGACCGCAGCAGCCGCCTGACCGGCAAACAGACCAGCCGTCCGGGAGCAGGCATCCTGCCAGATAACATACTGGACCGCAACTACAGCTACGACAATCTGGACCGGCTGGTAAGCAAAAAACACAACCGACAGGGACAGAGCGATTACCGCTACGACGTAACCGGACGCATCGAAAGCTGCCGCAACGAATCCTACTGGGAAACCCTGCAATACGATGCTGCGGCCAACCTGCTGGATAGAAGACGCGGTGAAGAAGAAAGCAATCAAAACCTGATCCGCTTTAATCAGCTGCTCAGCTTCCGCGGACTGAAATACAGCTAAGACGAACACGGACGTACCCACAGCAAACAAACCGCCAGCGGTACCCAGTATTACCATTACGATGCCGAACACCGCCTGACCGAAGTGCGTATCGAACAGCTGAACCATACTGAACGCTACGGCTACGTTTACGATGCCCTCGGCCGGCGGATTGAAAAACACCGGCTGGACCGTGACGGCAAACCATGCAACCGCACCACCTTCCTGTGGGACAGGATGCAGATGATTCAGGAAAGCAATGCAGACGAACGGCAGAGCCTGTATCTGTATACTGACGAAGGCAGCTATGAACCGCTGGCGCGGATAGACAGAAACGGTAATCAGGAACAACACATCTACTACTTCCATACCGACCTGAACGGCTTGCCGGAGGAACTGACGAATGAAGCCGGTGAAATCGTCTGGGAATGTTCATACCAGCTGTGGGGTAAACCGATACAGGAGATTGCCCATCAAGAGATACAACAGAACCCGAGGTATCAGGGACAGTATTCAGAGAAACCGGACTGCACTACAATACTTTTAGATACTACGATCCGGATATAGGCCGCTTTACTCAGACCGATCCGATTGGATTGGCCAGCGGATTTAATTTGTATCAGTATGCTTTGAATGCGCTGATTTGGGTCGATCCGTGGGGATTAAAATGTAAAGTAAAAAAGGTCAGATGGAACTTCTAAGAAGCAAACTAGTTGGATATCAAGAAAAGTACGGAAAGACTTAGATTCTAGTCTAAAGAAAAAATTCCAATCAGTACAACAGAAAGGGATAGTTGCACCCACAGCTAATCAGGGAATAATCAAATTGAAAAGCACAGAACCTTTGACAAAGGTAGGTTACACCCATAGATTAAAAATTTTAGGTAAAGGTGGTGATTCGAGAATATATGGAAAGCAACAACCAAATGGACATATTATTTTTGATAGAAATCAAGGACATTGGAAATGATTAATTTGCCAGACTATATAATAGAGAGTAATATTGATTATATACTTCATCGATTAAAAGATATAGCAAGCATTAGGTTAAAAAATATTCTTAATGAATATTATATGGATTTAGGCATCAAAAATAAAAAGGATATTCAATTTCTTTCTTTTAAAGAAAGTCTTAGCATAATTCTAACTGGATTCTATACAGAACCAGTTTTTGAATTACGTTTTAATATATATAATGAAAATGAATTTTATATAGGTTACTACCAATACTTGACCGAGTTTGATTTTACATATGTAGATGAATTTTTTGTTGCAAAATGATAAAAATTTTATTGACATTATCTAGTTAGCTATCACAATGGCACTAGCTTAACAAACTAAGCAACTGAATCGCTACCATATAACAACCTTAATAACTTCGAAAGCAAATACCAAAGTAAACCTGAATATAGTAATTATCATTAACATGTCACTGGTTGATCGGAAGTTGATGCAATCAATACTATTGATAAACCTTGCAACGATACCGCGGCCAACTAGCTCGATATGTAATCAAAAAAATAGCTAGGAAAGCAGCGCAGACAAACGGCGGAGTCTATATCTGTATACCGATAAAGGCAGCTATGAACCGCTGGCGCGGATAGAAAGAAACGGTAATCAGGAACAGCATATCTACTACTTCCATACCGACCTGAACGGCATGCCAGAAGAACTGACGGATGAAGCCGGTGAAATTGTGTGGGAATGCTCATACTAGCAGTGGGGCAAACCGGTACAGGAGATTGCTCATACAGAGATACAACAGAACCTGAGGTATCAGGGGCAGTATTCAGACAGCAGAGAAACCGGACTGCACTACCATACTTTCAGGTACGACGATCCGGATACAGGCCGCTTTACCCAGCCGGATCCGATTGGTTTAGATAGCGGACTCAATCTTTATCAGTATGTACCTAATGCGCTTACTTGGATCGATCCGTGAGTACTACGTCAGACTTTCTGCGGAAAAGCTCAAAATAGAAGCGTTCGTTATTCATCAAGAAAAAAAGCTAAAGGAGCAACTGCACATGCACACCATGGAAGAAAAAGACCGATACCACCTAAGCATCCACCTCATAATGCCACTGATAGTGAATATAAGAAATGGAGAGGAAAGAACGGTGTATAAGCAACAACAAAATTATAAAAAGCCAGAATCACATCCATATTCTAAAACATCCTAAACCGCATTTTTATGAAGGACAGAAACCAGATATACATACCAACGTGAATGATAATATTGCAAATACGCATCATATTTTTTAATGAGATTAATTATGAATCCTTTAAATTTTTTTATTGATAATTTTATTTCTAAGAACAGAAAAGAACGTTGGCAATATCTAGCAAATGGGAAATGGGAAAAATTCGCTGATAAAATCAAAGATCTTGATAAACATCTGAACAATAATTGTGATATTATTGATAATAATGCCTTAGAGAAATTTAAAGAGATTATTAAGAAATATAATATCAAATCTGGATATTATTATGATTTTTATTCAAATAAATTAGAATTAAGAGTAGATGATTTTCATGATATCCGTGACGATAGTCTTTTAATTTGCCCAGACAAAAAAATTGCTTTCTTTTTTCATCATGATGGATGGATATGGTTTTGCAAAATAAATGATAATTTAATTAATTTTTAAAATTTAGAAGGCTTGCTAAACCGCACAGCATTGCATTTACTCTTCTAAAATCTGATTCGCTGTAACAAGTTACCGAGCTTTAGAGGATGTAAATACCAGTACGACGCTCATGGCCACATCAGCAGCAAACAAACTACCGGTAGCACTCAGTACTACCACTATGATGCCGAACACCACCTCATCGAATTATGTATAGAAGAACTGGATTGCACCCATCGTTAGGGTGCTATGTCTATAATGCATTAGAATGACGTTTTGAAAAATACCGGCTGGACAAAGACAGCCAACCTTATAATCTCGTACCAGCTTTATGTGTGATGGTTTAAGAATGATTGAGGGAACCAAACTGACCCGACAGCAAAGCCTGTACCTGTATACTGACACCGACAGTTATGAACCGCTGGCGTGAATAGACAGAAACAGTAATCAGGAACAACACATCTACTACCTCCATACCGACTTGAACGGCATACTGGAGGAACTAACGGATGAGGCTGGTAAAATCGTCTGGGAATGCTCATACCAGCTGTGGGGCAAACCGAAACAGGAGATTGCCCATAGAGAGATACAACAGAACCTGAGATATCAGAGGATAGTATTTAGACAGAGAAACCGGACTTCACTACAATACTTTCAGGTATTATGATCCGGATATAGGTCGCTTTATTCAGCCTGATCCGATAGGACTAAGAGGAGGATACAATCTTTATCAGTATGCACCCAATGCATTGATTTGAGTGGATAAATATGGTTTAAGTTGTATTACAAATTCAAATTTATATGCTACAGGCAATAAATCAAAGCCGAGAGCACTTAGAATTGATGGGTACAATTTAAAGCCTGGACAAAAAGCTGATTTATATTTAGACAAAAATGGATTAACTACACCAAATCAAGGCGGTGCTTCAACATTTAAAACTCCAGAACAATTACCATTAACTGGAAATTACCATAAAATTCCAGAAGGAACTACTTTACCTAATGGATTAGCTGTCAAATTTGATGGTCAAGATGTAGGTGGAACAATGTCACCCGGTCATGCAACAATATATCCGACGAAACCAATGAAGCCTGAAATTTATGTTGAATTATATAATTCCTTACCTTGGGAACATATTGGAAAAAAATAAAATGTGTAAATCAAATCAAATGCAAATTCTTTTTGATGAATGTATAAAATTACAAGATAACTTATTAAATAATATATTTTTATTATCGGAATGTCCTAATTTAGTAAAATTAATAAAAAAAAATTTAACAGGTGATATAAATGCATCTTTATTATATATTATTAAGCAATTATCAGAAGAAATAAAAGTTAGTTTACTACCAAATATTATAGAAATAATGAAAAACTTAGATGGAAAAACCAAGTTATGTCAAGATATTATTTTATCCATGGATAGAGAGTGGTTAAAAAAAAATATTTGGTCATATTC
The DNA here is from genome assembly GCF_013346865.1 of Snodgrassella sp. ESL0323. Taxonomy (NCBI): domain Bacteria; kingdom Pseudomonadati; phylum Pseudomonadota; class Betaproteobacteria; order Neisseriales; family Neisseriaceae; genus Snodgrassella; species Snodgrassella sp. ESL0323. The sequence goes on from NZ_JAAEDT010000007.1 coordinate 31,146, forward strand.
TAAATATGTCTTCGATGATCAAGATTATCAAAGATTTGGAATATTTATGTATTTATTTAATTCTATAAGCGATGAGTTATCCCAAAAGCTTGCTATTCTAGCTTTAGAAAGTAATGATGAAGATGTTCGTGAGATAGGACAGATTTATTTCGACTCATCATCGAAGATATAATATTAATTAAGAAACGGATATCTCTCTTAATTATTTTTATTGCTATTTAAATATAAATAATAAGGTTTTGTAGGATACTTAAAATCCATAGCAATTTTTAATTGACAAAATTAATTAAATTGCAAATAAAATTAGCTTCTAACTATAAGAAATAGTTACTGGAAACCACACATATCCCGACCCAATCAAAATCTGCGGTATCAGGGAAAGTATTGAGACAGAGAAACCGGACTGCACTACAATACTTTTAGATACTACGATCCAGATACAGGCCGCTCTACCTAGCCAGATCTGATTGGACTAAGAGGAGGATACAATCTTTATCAGTATGCGCCTAACTCGCTTAACTGGTTAGACCCACTTGGACTAAGTTGTAGTTACAATAGTAAATCGAAGCGTTGGCATGATAATGAAACTGGCCGTTTTACTAAACGTCCAACTAATACTGCTGATTTAGTTGAGAGTGGATGTATCAACATGGCATATATGGTAATGCAGCTAAAGGTCCGACAGTTAGGATTACAGATATCCCGAACAAAAATTGGAAAAAACAAGAAGTATTTACAACAGATGGAAAATGGGAAAAATTTAAAGGTAATGAGAATAAGGCACATATTCCATTAGACGGTTCAGGCTTTTAACTTATGAATGAAAATATACTTAATAATTTTTTAAAAAATAGACCATCTTATCTTGCTTATGAGGATGAACTTAAGCTAATAGATATTATGATGAAGTTACCAATGGATTGGCTGATTAAAAATGAGGCCGAATTTATTGAAGCATTAAATACCTTAGATGTTTCTC
>NZ_JAAEDT010000008.1:0-50565 GCF_013346865.1 Snodgrassella sp. ESL0323
ATTAGCAAGCTTAAAAAAAGCAGGACTTTTGCCAGACGGCATTTTTGAATGAAAAGTTAAATTGTAATTACAATAAGAAGCATAAGAAATGCTGTTGGTAACATCAAAAACACAGTGTACACGATGCGCTCGGTCGGCAGATGATTCAGGAAAGCAGCGCAGACAAACGGCAGAGACTGTATCTGTATACCGACCAGTACAGCTATGAACCGCTGGCGCGGATAGACAGAAACGGTAATCAGGAACAACACATCTACTACTTCCATACCGAGCTGAATGGCATGCCGGAGGAACTGACGGGTGAGGCCAGTAAAACTGTCTGGGAATGCTTTTAGCAGCTGTGGGGTAAACCGATACAGGCGATTGCCCATAGAGAGATACAATAGAACCTGAGGTATCAGAGACAGTATTCAGACAGAGAAACCAGACTGCACTACAATACTTCAGGTATTATGATCCGGATACAGGCCGCTTTACCCCGCCGGATCCGATTGGATTAGCCGGTGGCTTTAATCTGTATCAGTATGCGCCCAATGTGCTGATGTGGATTGATGCGTGGGGATGGGCATGTCATAGACATCGTTCTGATCCGAAATTTATGGGAGGGGACAAAAAACAAAAATTAACTACATTAGATGAACAAACTCACAGAGAGCTGCATAAAGATTTGAATGATTTTTTAGTGAAAAAAACTAAAAATGTCCAAGGTAAAGACGTCCATATGCGGCCACAGCGTGGAAATAGTGGTAAAACTATTAGGAACAATTTTACTGAAAAAGAAAGATTGCAAGCTTTAAAGGAGTCCCATAAGGGACCGGGAGCTAAATATAAAAAAGTGGTGAAAGATTTCTTTGATCAACTTAAGGGTTCAGAAGAATGAATAATTTAATAACTGTAGGATATACCTTATCTGCTATATGTAATCACGCATATTTTTTTGATGACGCTCCAGATAATGTCTTTTGCGATCAATGTGGATGCTGTATTGATGGTGACTACTTACCTAAAGAACTTAAATTACCGAATAGAGCTGATATAAGTTATACCTATGATGACCGATGTATTGTGTCGCAAAGATTTAAAGAATTTATTGAAACGCTAGATTATAAAGTCGATTTTCTTCCTGTCAATCAGAATAAAACTTTATTTTTGATGAAGCCGGTACAAATAATTAAATATTCAGCTTATCAATTAGAAGAGTACTGTGAAAAATGCCATCAATATCTATATCAAGTAGTACCAAGCGCAGATTTCTATGATGAAACTGGAAAAGTATTACAAAATGGAATATTTTTTTCATCAACAGCTTTTGGCAGTAAAAAAGAAAAATGGCCAATTATCGTACTAGGAACAGAAACAGCCAAGGTTATCGGTGAAGCGGTTAAAAAATTTAAATTTAGAGGGGCAGATATTACACCAATAGAAATAGGCGTAAAAAATAAATAATTCCACCAGCAATATTTATTGATTTAGCTATACTTACTGAGAATATTAGCTATGTTTAGAATAAAAATAAATAACGATGTATTATTAGGTAAAATTGATTATGATGATGAAACTGTTAGTGAGGCAATACATTCAACATACTCTGATTATTCTTATGATATTTCATTATGGTGGAATGATTTTGTTATTCCTTTAGATAGACGTGGTGATATTAGTGAGATGTATAATGATATTATTTTTATGCTTAACGAATTAAAAAGAAATGAAAAGGAGTTATCTATATCATTCCTTTCCAGTACGTTTACTGCTAAGTGGTACATTCAAGTTGAATCGGAAAATTTAAGGATATTATCTAAATGGATCACTATTGAATTTTCTAATCATCAACCTTGTGATAATAAAGAGGGAACTATTCTTATAGTTCCAACATTAGAATTTATAAATGAGTGGAATAATTTATTAAGGATAATAAAAAATGATTTGATTAAGGTTGGATATAGTGAAAATCTTGAAGGTTTTAATTATTTAAAAACACTATAGATTTATTACTTTAATAATTAAATTGATATAGCGATTTTGATTATTGTTAAATTTAGTTTATTAATATAAATTTATAATAAATCATTGTATTGAAAATTTAATACTTTAAATCCGATTCAATAATTAATTGTCAATATTGATAAGCCATTGAGGTTATTAAATAGAAGTAATTTATGTCAAAGTTATCAGGATATTTAAATGTCTCAATTACGGTTTTTAATATTTTGGATAATATGATTAAGTTATAAAATTATGTCAGATATATGGATATTTAATGGAGCTACAGCTCGTTTTCCTTCAGGTGTATTTTTGTCCTTAGAAAATGCTAAAACGTGGATAAAAAAAAATAAATTATCAGGTATTTTAACAAAATATCCAATTGATGTTGGAGTATATGATTGGGCTGTGCAAAATAATTTTTTTATTCCAAATAATGAGAAACAAAAACTTCCATCATTTATTGGTTCTTTTACATGTGCTTCAATGGAACACTATCATTTTTTGGATGGTGAAGAAGACTAATATACTAGTTATATTTCTTTGATATAAGCTATCAAATAATTTAAAAAATCTTTTCTTGTTTGATTATATGCATAATTGGACTTATTGAATTTGTGTTCTTTAGGATAATTGTACGCACAGATAATCAAGAAATAAGCAAATTGCAAAGTACAGTACCTGAGGTATCAGGGGCAGTATTTAGATAGAGAAACTGGGCTGCGCTACAATACTTTCAGGTATTATGATCCGGATACAGATCGCTTTACCCAGACTGATCCAATTGGATTGCTGGGTGGCTATAATCTATACCAGTATGCGCCGAATCTGTTAAGGTGGATTGATCCGCTAGGTCTTAATCCTTGTACGTTATCTGGTAATACAATCAAACGCGCTGATGGTTTAAATCTCATCACTATTCCAAGTAATGCACAGATTCGTAAATTACTTCCTCCAAAAGGCTATACTGGAAACTATGGCTATGAGTATAAATGGCAGAATGCAAATGAAAGTTCAATAGTCGTTCGAATTCATGATATTGATATCACAGCACCACCCGGCTCTAATTCTAGTCAAGGGTGGGTTGTAAGAATTTTGGATGGAAAGAAAAGCATGGATGTTAATGGTAATTACTATCCCCCAGGAATCTTTAAAGAAAATAGTCCGTATTATAATCCTTCAGCAATTAATGATGTCCATATTCCAATTAATAAACCAACAAGTTTTCCCGGAGTTGATTAAAAATGTATAAATATGATGATTATTATGAAGATCATTTAAGAAAAAAAATACAGGAATTGAAATACGCAATAGATACTAAAGATTCTGATATGTATGAACTAATTGGTTCTATCAGAGATGTGTTTTCATCACCTTATATATCAACGCCGATTGTTAGCCCTAATTTAGTTAAGGAATTATGGATTTTATTAACTAAAGTATTTATCCATAGTGATATTTACGATAATCAATTTGATGCAATATTCGCAATGGATGATATTTACTTATACTCTAGACGTCAAAACATTAAATTATGCTTAAAAGATTTAGAAAAATGGAGAGAAAAACATAACAAAAATAATACAACGGAAGAAATTTTAGAATGCGTTGATAATATAATTTTACCTGATGTTTAATTCTTTAAAAACGCATATCTTTAATCCTTAATAACTCAAGTATTTAGATTAATAAAGTTTTGGTACAGCTCATACATTAAGTAATAGTTTACCATCAGTATATTTTGTCTGGGAGCGCTTGATATATCGAAAATGGAAAGCGGATATATAGAGAGAGGATGATAGATTAGCATTTCATCTAATTATTTAATTATTAATGTAAAATTATATGATTGGTAAAATTAAACTGCCTGCTTTAGAAATCTTTATGACTGCAGTGGATGTAGTAGAATTCTCCAAAATTTTAAAAGATCAGATTGAATCGGTTAAATTTATTAAGCAATTTCCATGGCCTGATCTGAATATACCAATTTTTGATGTACTGGATATGGAAATAGCTAAAAATATAAATTTTAGTATTATAAATACCGAAATTTTAAGGATTGAACGTTATAAAAAAGAATGTGTTACACATTATCCAGGATGCAGTTATAGTGGTGATATAGCAGGAGAAGGTTTTATCCGTTTTTCATGTTCCTGCATAGCTGATTATGCACCTGAATCTTTAATGAACGGTCGGTTAACTGCTACTTATGATTTGGTAAAAGAACCCGAAACCGATAAATTTATAAAAGCCGTATAGAAAATATTTAAACAAGGAGCGAAGAAGGTTTATTTAATTAATCGGGAAAAGGGTCAGATTGCGGATAAACCTGAAACTCGTTTTTTTGCCTGGCCGGACGCAGTAAAGAAATTTAATGGGGAAAATGGACATTATTTAACTAACCATGCTTTTGCCTATTTTGTAGCCAAAGACGTGTAATAAAATCCAAATAAAATAACTATTGCTGATTTTTTATTCTCATAATCTAAAAAATTTTGATTTTATTTGTAAAATGATAATTATATTAGATTGCGTCAAGTTAATTGGTTTGCTATATGTATTCCAAATAAACATATATCGATTGTAAAATAGCTATAGTCTACGGTATTTACATAAAGACCTAAGATTACATTACAATACTTTAGGTACTACGATCCGGATACAGGTCGATTTACTCAGACTGACCGATTGGATTACTGGGTGGTATTAATCTGTATCAGTATGTGCCAAATGTGCTGATGGAATTGATCCTTTGGGGTGATGTAGTATAAAAGAAATAATTAAGAATCCTCCCAAACCCCAAAAAATCACAAACCCTGTTTGTTTAACAAAAATGATATTGCTGTGATGAATAGGGGATTGCATGATATTTTTAATGGTAGAGGTATTCCACGTCTTGATGAGCATGGTAATCAAAAGATTTTTAAAGGAATAGAAGGAGAAAAGTGGAAATGTGTATTAGAATGGAAAGTTAGACTTGGTAATGGTGATTATAGGATACTTACTAAACAATTGCCTAACGGTAAAACCCAAGTAAGTTTTACTGATAACCACTATAACTTAATATTAGATGTTATTTTGAAATAATTACATATTGTATTTTAGTTATTTTACAGGCTGACGCGATGAAAAATAAGTATGAAGTTAGAGACAGTTCTGAGCAATTGATTTTTTCTTGTAATGATTTTATTGAATGTTATGATTTTTGGGGAACAAATTGTGAGGATTGGTTTGCATTTATCGGAGTGTCTGAACAAAACATTAACTTGATAATGGATGAGGAAACTTACTCCATTAAAAGTGATCAATTTGCTGATAGATTTTATCATGAATTTACAGTACAGAAAATAATAAAATCACATAATGTACTATATGCTGGTTTATATTTTTCTAGAGGAATGTATAAAAGAGGGGCATTATCTTTACTTAAAACAGCAAGTGAACTTGAGGAAAGAGTATGGCTTGATATGAAAGGAAATTTGAAATTAATATATCTTTCAGCCTGCTATTTAAAAAATGGTTTTCCACGGACTTTAGATAAAGATACTGTCGTCATTGAGGGAAAATATATTCAGGATTACTATGCTTTTTTTTGTGAGCTGGGTTATGCTTTCCTTGGTAAGTTTGGTTATATGGGATGGAATATGGATGGAATCTCAGATCTTTTAACCGACCTTGTGCGAAAAAATAGAACAGTTAATATTATCTGGAAAGATAGTGATTTATCATTTAAAGCGATTGAAAATACCGTTCCAGAAGGCTATTATCAGTCATCATCTAGTTATATTCTTATGACATTAAAAGAGTATTGTAATGTAATTTTAGAATAATTATTCTATTAATCATTCTTTCACTAAATATTAAAAAGTCGGCTTACTGGTTTATTTATTGAATCAGCTGCTTTCAATTCCGATTATTAACTATAAATGTAGTTAGCTCATGAATGCTCTTCGGCCTGTTTAATTCCAGTCAGCACAGTGCATTATTGTTTAGTAATGTCATCTTCTGTTATCAACATCAAGTAAAAAATTTTATTGCTAATAAACAGTATGGTATATGTGTAACTGGATTATCTTCAGAGAAATTAAACTTCTCTGTCTGATAGCAACTTGTCATTAAATTGTTTACCAGGGATAGGTAAGCAAGGGCCGGCAAGATGGAAAAGTGCAGTAGAATGGGAAGTTATAGTTGGAGATAATAAATTAAGGATACATACAAAAAATTTCCTAACGGTAAAGCCTAAGTGAGCTTTAATATTAACCAATATGAAAGAATATTTGCTGTTATCATTGAATAATTACAGGTTATATTTTGAATATTTTACAGGATGAAGCAATGAGAACTAAATATGAGATTAGAGACAGTTCAGAACAATTGATTTTTTCTTGTAGTGATTTGATTGAATGCTATAGTTTTTTAGGGACAAACAATAATTATTGGTTTGCATTTACAGGAATTTCTGAACAAAATGTTCATTTAATAATGAACGAGGAAACTTACTCCATTAAAAGTAATCAATTTTCTGGGAGATTTTATTGTAAATTCACAGTGAAAAAAATAATAAAGTCATCCGATGCTTTATATGTCTGTTTATCTCTTTCTTCAGAAACATATTCAGAAATGTATTCAGAAACGTATAAAGTAGGAGCATTATCTTTTCTCCAAGCAGTAAATAATATTGAGGAAAAAATATGGCTTGATATGAAAGGAAATTTAAAATTAATATATATTTCAGCCAGTTATTTAAAAAATGGAATTCCACGGACTTTAGAAAAAGATACTGTTGTCATTGAGGGAAAATGCATTCAGGATTACTATGCTTTTTTTTGTGAGCTGGGTCATGCTTTCTTTGGTAAGTTTGGTTATATGGGAAGCTGTATAGATGATGTATCAAAACTTATGGAAGATCTTTGCTCAGAAGATAAGAAGATTAATGTTATCTGGAAAGATAGTGATTTGTCATTTAAGGCAATCGATAATAGTCTTCCACAAGGCTATGATATGTCATCATCTGGTTTTATCCTGATGACATTGGAAGAGTATTGCAATGTGATTTTAGAGTAATTATCTATATAATCATTTTTATAAAATATTAAAAAATCGGCTTACTAATTTACTTATTGAATTAGCTGCACTCAGTTTAGATAAGATATAAAAAAAATAAAAGATTATGTATAGAACAGGAGATGTTATCTTGGAATAATTACATATTGTATTTTGGTTATTTTACAGGTTGACGCGATGAAAAATAAATATGAAGTTAGAGACAGTTCTGAGCAATTGATTTTTTCTTGTAATGATTTTATTGAATGTTATGATTTTTTGGGAACAAGTGGTTATTATTGGTACGCATTTATAGGGATGTCTGAACAAAATGTTAATTTAATAATAGATGAGGAAAAATACTCCATTAAAAATGATCAATTTGCTGATAGGTTTCATGGTAGATTTACAGTGCAAAAAATAATAAAATCACAAGATGTATTATATGCTGGTTTATATTATTCTGGGCGAATGTATAAAAGAGGGGCATTATCTTTACTTAAAACAGCAAGTGAACTTGAGGAAAGAGTATGGCTTGATATGAAAGGAAATTTGAAATTAATATATCTTTCAGCCAGTTTTTTAAAGAATGGTTTTCCACGGACTTTAGATAAAGATACTGTCGTCATTGAGGGAAAATATATTCAGGATTACTATGCTTTTTTTTGCGAGCTGGGTCATGCTTTCCTTGGAAATTTTGGGTATATGGGATGGAATCTACCCGGGGTCTCAGATCTTTTGATCAATGTTGCGCGAAAAGGTAGAACAATTAATATTATCTGGAAAGATAGTGATTTATCATTTAAAGCAATTGAAAATACCGTTCCAGAAGGCTATTATCAGGCAATATCTAGTGATATATTAATGACATTAAAAGAGCATTGTAATGTGATTTTAGAGTAATTATCTATTAATTATTCGTTCGGTAAATATTAAAAAGTCGGTTTACTAGGGTTTATTTATTGAATTAGCTGCACTAAGTTTAGATAAAATATAAAAAATAAAAGATTATGTATAGAACAGAAATTGCTTCCATACCGGCCTGAACGGCATGCCGGAGGAGCTGACGGATGAAGCTGGTGAAATCGTCCGGAGTGCTTACCAGCTGTGAATCAAACTGATACAGGAGATTGTCCATAAAAAGATACAACAGAATCTGGGGTGTCGGAGACAGTATTTGGACAGAGAAACTGGACTGCACTACGATACTTTCAGGTATTATGATCCGGATACAGGCTGCTTTACTCAACCGGACCCGATTAGATTAGCCGGTGGCTTTTAATCTGGTATCAGTATGCGCCAAATCCGTTAAACCGAATCGCTCCGTTAGGATTGAAATGTGATAGTGCTTCTAGTCAAAATAGAAAGTTTTGGAAAAACGATTCAATAGAGTTTAATGTAAATAAAGTATATCAACGAGATGATTTATTCTATTCTGATTCGATGAAACCTAGTTTGATAAAGAGAAAGTATTCCGGAGAACTAACATGAGCGAATGGCTAAGGGTCGTGTATCTGTTGATATGCTGGAAATACAGTTAATTTGCACCATATTCTGCAAACTCAAAATGGGTTAATTGCAGAAATGAGTCAGACATTCGATAAGACTAATCATGGAGTAATATATATAAATCCGAGCACAATTCCTTCTGGAATTAATAAAGCTGTATTTAATGCACGGCGTAAGCAGTATTGGATAAACAGAGCGAGTGGTTTACTATGAACAGAGAAGAATTAATAGAGCTTTTTGAAAAATATTCCGATTTAATAAATATGGGAACATCAGATGATACTCCCGGTAACGATTGGATTGATGCTGCTGAAAAAGTATTGTTAGTAAATTTTCCTGCTGATTATAAATGGTTTCTAAATAATTATGGAGGTGGAGATATTTGCGGGGAAGAAATATATAGTATTTATTGCCTTCCGTTTAATGAAGCGGTCGGTGGAGATATAGTTTATCAAAATACGATTGCTAATAATAATTTGGAATCTGGGAAAATTGCTCTGTCCAATACAGATTTTGGCGAGGAGTTCTTTTTTGATACTAATAATATGGAAAAAGTCTACATATCAATTGGGAATAATCGCCAATTATATGCCAGTGACTTTTTAGAATATCTTCAAAAACGATTACTTTCATACGTTTGATATTTATTGTGAAGGTGTTTTTTCAACATAAAAGCTGGGAAACTGTTCAAATCTTCCCGGCTTTTTTATTATTTAACCCTCGTTCAGCACACTAAACATCCCGTCCTAATTCCATTAACCATTTGTTTAGAAAGATAAAATTTATCGTGTAGTTTCTGCACTATGTTTTCATCCGCCATCTGTACAATGCAACTCTGTGAAACCTTCACCATCACGCCGCGCCCAGTGTCAAATCCCGCCTCTTGCATATGGTGTTTTGCAGCATCAGTATGACAAACTGGGCAACTGCATCGCCACCACCCTGCCGGACAGGCGCACCATCAACAAACTGTATTTTGGTTCCGGCTACCTGCACCGGGAAACCCTGCACAGCCAGGGCAGAATGCACACCAGTTTTCAATACGACCACACCGGCTGTCTGACCGGCAAACAGACCAAACGACCGGGAGCGGGTATTCTGCCGGATATCATACTGGACCGCGGCTGCAGCTACGACAATCTGGACCGGCTGGCAGGTAAAAAACACAACCGACATGGACAGAGCGATTACCGCTACAACGAACACGGATGTACCCGCAGCAAACAAACCACCAGCGGTACCCAGTATTACCATTACGATGCTGAGCATCGCCTGACTGAAGTGCGTATCGAACAGCTGAATCATACTGAACGCTACGTCTACGATGCGCTAGGCCAGCGCATCGAAAAACACTGGTTGGACTGGGAAGGGAATACAAACCGATACAGGAAACGGAACATATTACAATACCACAAAACCTGAGATATCAGAGACTGTATTGAGACAGAGAAACAAACTCCACTAGAATACTTTCAAGTACTATGATACAGATACAGGTCGCTTTACTCAGCCAGATCCGATTGGGTTAGCTGGTGGCATTAATCTATATCAATATGTGTCCAATGCGCTGATGTGGATTGATCCATGAGGATGGAGTTGTTGTGAGCAATGTATGGGAAGAACGTCGGGTAAAAGAAGTACAACCGACAGAACGGATCAACCGAATGCGTAAGAAGGATGTTTAGGGGTGATAATGAGACCGGTAAGTTTAAAAGCTCAACCTATGGACAATGGTACTCAGTAAAAGATGCAGATATGGCTCACAAAACTGATGCAGTTAAATACTGAAATACTGAAGGTGGATACTATTGACCTAAATCTAAAGAAGTTAGGGATTTTATGAAAAACCCCGATAATTATGAATTAGAGTATTTCAGATATAATCGTTCCCAAGGGGCGAAATTAAGAGAAATCTATAAACATCCTGACGAATTTAAATAGTCAACTGAAAAATAAATTTTTTTAAATAAGTGAGATAAGTATGCGAAATAAAAATTTAAAAGATTTATCAGATGTAAATCCTGAATTAGGAAAAAAAATTGTTTCCATCGGAGAAGAAGGTAACAGATTTGCTAGAAACAAAGATTATACTGCAGCCATAGGAAACTATAAGAAAGCATGGGAGCTTTTACCCGAACCAAAATTAGAATGGGAGCCACATAGTATGTGGTTATCATCTTCATTTTATGATGCTTATTTAGCTTTAAAAGATTATAAAAAGGCTGAATTCTGGGCACAGAACCAGCTTAAAGCAGTAAGTTCTGATATAGATACAAGTCCATATATAGATCTTGGTATGGTGAATTATGAATTAGGCCAGCATGATAAAGCATATGAATATTTTGACATAGCATATCAAGGTGGCCAAACACGTGCATTTAAAGAAAGACCTAAAAAATATTTAAATTTTTATTTAAAAGAGGCAAAAAATAAAAGAATATTAACCAGAGACTTTATAAATAAAGAACATTAGCGATAGCAGTGTTACCGCTAAGAAGCCAAATATTGTATACATATAGAAAATCGGATTGATGGCCGTTGCGGTTCCGATGCGATAAATATGAATATTAATTTTGCAATTACACCTGTTCAGGATGCTTTAAAACTAATTCAGTAAACCCAGACAGAATAAAAATCAGACCTGTATTTCTGATTTATAGACAACATTAAAGGAATTAAAATGTTTCAATCAAAATATACAGTACCCGAAGATATTGATAAACTGATTTCGAAATTAAAATTGAAAAAAAAATCACACAGTTCTTATATTAATTTTTTAAAACAATATAACGTGATTGATTTTTATAACATGGAATTTTGTTATGGTATTGACTGTGAAGGGGAAGAATTACCGCTCGAAGTTATTTTAGGCTTCTCAAAAAAAGAAGATGAAGATTTAATTGCTACAAACTATGGGTATCTGAATAGAATACCTGAAAAGCATATTGCTATAGCAACTGTGAATTATGGAGATTTACTTTGTTTACATCCGAATGGCAAAATTTATCATTGGGATCATGAAGTCAATGATTTGTATTTGGATATGAAGGTAATAAACGGATACCTGGAGCAAAATACCAATTTAAGATTTGTAGCAGATTCCTTTGATCAATTTTTATCAATGATTAACAAATTAGAAGATGATGATGATTATGATCCAAGTGAAGATGAATTTAAGAATCCGAATATTCCTTTTCCAGATGAATCATTAAACGTTTGGTTTAATGATCCTAAAAGTATTTTGTTGCCGCCAGAACGAGCAATACCAATATATTTAAAAAAATTTAAGCTTTCTGAAAAAGGGCGTGAATTATTAGAAAAATTCAAAAAAATAGAACTTACTGAAAAAGATCGTGAAAGAATAGCAACATTAAAAAAAGAAGGATTTTTAGAAGAAGGAATTTTTGAATAAAAAATTAAATTGTAATTACAATAATAAGAATGTGAACGTTGGCAACATCAAAAAAACAATGCTGAAATAATAAATTTTAGATTTAAAATCAGGTGGTAAACTGTTTATTACCACCTTCAAACTAAACTGATACCGCATAGGCATGCCTGCAGCAAACAAACTGCCAGCGGTACCCAGTATTATCATTACCATGCCGAACACCGCCTGACCGAAGTGCGTATCGAATAGCTGAACCATACTGAACGCTACGGCTACGTCTACGATGTACTTGGCCGGCGCATCGAAAAACACCGGCTGGACCGAGACGGCAAGCCATGCAACCGCACCACCTTCCTGTGGGACAGGATGCAGATGATTCAGGAAAGCAGTGCAGACAAACGGCAGAGCCTGTATCTGTATACCGATGAAGGCAGCTATGAACCGCTGGCGCGGATAGACAGAAACGGTAATCAAGAACAACACATCTACTACTTCCACACTGATCTGAACGGCATGCCGGAGGAGCTGACGGATGAAGCTGGTGAAATCGTCTGGGAATGTTCATATCAGTTATGGGGCAAACCGATACAGGAGATTGCTCATAGAGAGATACAACAGAACCTGCGGTATCAGAAACAGTATTTAGACAGAGAAACCGGACTGCACTACAATATTTTCAGATACTATAATCCTGATATAATTCGCTTTACTCAGCCGGAGAGGCGGACATAATCTTTATCGGTATGCACCTATGGATCGATCCGTTTGAATTAGCTTCTGTTAGCCTTAAATCTATTTTATTCTCCTAAAATATTGTTAATCCTGCGTTTAGTAATCAAACTAAGATTAATGATTTAATACATAAGCTTAAAGCGACTAAATCATATATAAACAAGGTTGAACTAATCAGAAAAATCAGCATGAAAGATTTACCTGCAAATATTCAAGAACCCTTGCTATCTAAGATGCATATAAGGACGCATATTTACTATGGATAATAGTTGTCTGTATGCTAGTTAAAGACGCTGTTGTATCCAAAATTTCATCAGAATGAGCAACTGCAGAAGAGTATTCTGAAATTGACCTTATGAGAAGATTTTCAACTAAAAATACTGGTAAATTATTAATGATAAGAAAAGATTGTAAATAAAATGAATGTAAAACCAATTGAAACAAAATATGGCTTGATTATCGGGCGGGATGCTTTAATTATATCAGAGACTGAACTCAGCTTATATCCTTTAAATTTTGTCATTAGAACATCGTTATCTTTGTCTTGCTGTGAACCAGCTCTTATAGGTGTTTTAGATGTTAATGTTGATTTTTTATTTAGTAACATAAAAAAACTGACTGTATATAGTTTAGATGATTATCCGTATGAAAAAAATTCTAAATCATGCTTTGATTTGATAAAGGATACGAATGAAGATGAAGTCCAGCATATAATTCTTAGCACTTATGATCATATTTTCGATATAGTTGGAAACTATGAAATTAAATATTCATAAATAAATTACATTGAATAAACGGAGGAAAAATTATTATTTTCCAGTTTATTTAATTATTAATTTCTATTCAATTTACTAAAGCAAGCTATCTTTAATCTTTTTTGGCCTCATTCATTTACACTACTGGTGCGGTTAAACCAAACAGGCAATCAGGAAGAGTACAATCTACTACCTTCATACCGACCTGAACGGTATGCCGGAGGGGTTGACGGATGAAGCCGGTGAAATTGTCTGGGAATACTCATATCAGCTGTTGGGTAAATTGATACAGGAAACAGAATATATCTCAGTACAACAAAAGCTGCAGTATCAGGGGCTGTATTTAGACAGAGAACCGGACTGCATTACAATACTTTCAGGTACTACGATCAGAATACAGATTACTTTACTACCTGAGTCGATAGGCCTGGAAGACAGATTAAACCTGTATAAGTACGTCGAGAATCCTCTGATATATATTAATCTACTGGGACTAACTGGCTGCAATAGAAAACCCGGCAAAAATTTTAAAGATCACTTATTCGACACAAAGGTCTCCTTGAAGATTATTTAAGCAAAAATATCCAAAATGGAAAGTTGACAAAAGGGACTGAATTTTTAAAGAATATTGAAATGTTGCGGGATAGTGCGAAGTTAGTCTATGTTGGTCAGGGACAATAAAAAAATCAGCCACTAATGAAAACGTATAGAGGAAAAGAAATGATTTATATATCCAAAAAACACCTGATGGCACAGAGGAATTTGTAACGAATATTGAGTCTGGGATGGGTATGGATATTGGAATTATTTTTTCTCAATAGAGAATGACTATGAAAAAATTATTTAACCGCATGATACAAGGTACTATAAGTGACGTTATGATTTCTGGCTATACAGATGCTGAGACCCTGCCAGTTTTCCACCCAATGTATGAGAGGATATATTTCATCGTAAATGAAAATATCTTCGAATTATATATTGATGATGGAATTATTCGCCATAATCAGTTGAAAAATATAAATGAATGGTTTGATATTGAAGAAGATGACCAATTTTCTTTGATGTCTATATATTCACAACTATTTAAGACTGAACAGGAAATAAAAGTAACTCGAATTGACTACAAGGCAATCCCGTTTTCTACTATTGAGATTAATTACACAGATGGGGAAAATGAAAGGCAGTTATTTTTAGATCCAAATAATTTTTTGGTTTCACTTACTATAATTAATAAAAACCGGGTAAGCAAATCAAATTTTTTGGCTTTTTTATTTATCTTTTGTTCAATCCACTAAACAAATACATCCTCAATCCCATTAACTAATTGTTTAGTCTGACAGAGTTGTGCGTACAATTCTTTGTTATATCTACCATTATTATATAAATAGATTAAAATTTTAATGGAAATAAAATGAAGAGATTTTATTGAGTTATAAAATGATGAAAAGTATGAATAATCAGCTTTTTCATACCGATGTAAGCAGCATGCCGGAAGAGCAGGCGGATGGAACCGGAGAAATCGTCTGGAAATGATCATAACAGCTGTGATGCAAACCGATACAGGAGGCAGCACATATCCCGATACAATAGAATCTGCGATATCAGGGGCAGTATTTAGACAGAGAAACCGTACTGTACCTCAATACTTTCAAGTATTATGTATCCGGATACAGATCGTTTTACTTAGCCGGATCCGATTGTGCCGAATGGAGAAATCAATCTTTGCTGTTACGTGCCTAATCCACTGATATGGATCGTCTGCTGGAGTTTATTTCATATTTTAAAAAGAGAAATTTTTTCGAAAAGAGCATCAAGGAATCATTGTCACAGTTAAGTCAAAAAGGGAGCATATAAATTATTGATGGAGGCTTTTCCGGATGCTAAAAAAGTAAGAGGGATTGGTTCACAGGATGCTGCTGGTATTAGAAAAAAATAAACTCAAGGAATTTAAGAAAAAAGATGGTATAGTCCGTTATAGAAAAGATTGCCCTATTGACTCTAATACTGGTCGTGTATATGGTCATAATGATCATGAAGGTACAGGGCATGGTTCTTTGCCTCATATAGATATTAAACGTTCTGATAGGATAACGATGAGGATTGATTTATATATGGTTGATTTGTATATAAAAAAATTAATTACTGCCATAGAGAATGGTAAGGTTAGAGGTTTTGATGAGATAAAGAATATAAATGGTGAAAATTATTTATTTGAATATGCTATTAAAAAAGAGGATGAACAATACAATACTTATCTTTTCCACATACCGGAAAATAAAATGGAAATGTACGAAGATTATGCAACTGAAGAATTTAGTGAGTTTTCCAATATAGAAGATGCTTTTAATTACTTTAAATTACAAGATGTTGATATTAGAAAATTTGCTCCTATTAAAAGGACATTACCTTTTTAAATGATAAAGAAAGCTGGGTAAAAAAATCAAATCTTCTCTTTCCAGCTTTTTTATTTAACTCTCGTTCCATCCACTAATTCCTAAAAAAATAGAGAAGCGAAGAATGACTGTCAATAATAGTTGTAAAAAAATATATAAAGGATTAAATAGTAGAATATTTGCAGATTTTGATAATGAGAGGGGTGTAGATTCAGATATTGTTGGTTTGGCTCAGACAGATGAAATAAAAAACTATATGGGGGAAACTATCTTCTTAAAAGAAGGTGATTACGTTTATTTGTATATGCCAGTTGATGAAATTTTGCCAGAGTATATTTTCTCTGAAGGGTTTGTTATTCATAATCCATATGAATTTAAACCATACAAATGGTGTTGTAAATTAACAAGAGAACTTGAATATATTGAAGATTATGAATCTAGATATAGTAACGATGAAAAAACGCTGGTAGCTAAAAGTTATTAGTAAGGAATAAATGTAAAAACGGAAATAATCTATGGATTATATTCTTCCGATTTTTTATTACTATCTTCGTGCAATCACGGCTAAGCCAGTGCATGGAACTAATGAAGAGTACTTTAATTTTAAGTATCGAGAAACCCTGCGCAGTCAGGGCAGAATGCACACCAGTTTTAAATACGACCGCACCAGCCGCCTTACCGGCAAACAGACTAAACGTCCCGGAGCTGGCATTCTGCCGGATATCATACTGGATCGCAGCTACAGCTACGATAATCTGGACCGGCTGGCAGGTAAAAAACACAACCGTCAGGGGCAGAGCGATTACCCCTACGACGTGACTGGCCACATTGAAAGTTGCCACAACGAAGAATACAGGTAAACCTTACAGTTTGTTTCCGGATCAGAAGCTATTAAACAGATAAAACTGATCACCAAAAAAACAAGCTGGGCATATTCAGGGTACGCCTCAATATAATAATAGAATAAAGCAAGGTAAACCAACATCAGTATTTGATAGTAAAGCTAATACTGATAAATTAGTACGTGATACCATAACTCAGGAAAGTCCTGTACCAAATCAACCGGATAAATTTGATATGTAAATTGGTAATTGGGTTGGAACTGGTCTCAATGACGGAGTATAAACAAAAGTCAGAGTTCATGTCGATTCCAAAGGTGAAGCACACGGACACTCAGCAGGAAAGGAATATTGATAATAATGTGCGCAAAAAACAATCAAATTTTTCACGATATTCTTAATGCATATGAAGATTTAGAAAAACCAAATTTTCATTTTGTAATGAAGTCATATAACTCATTAAAATATCAAAGTATATTACATGATATTTATTCTTTATTTAAAATAACAGATAATACTGATTTAAATGATGATTTTTGTATATCTATTCAATTTGAACATTATAATAAACCCTCATTTTTATATTTATCTTTGGTGTCAACATATGCTTTTTTATATTATGAAAATAAAGTAATCAATAGTATTGATACAATGTATCATGAATTTTCTGATTTAATAAATATATTATTTTCTTATGATTTTATTTTACTAAATAAAAATGAGCTTTTGTATGAGTTTGATATAGATACCTCATCATTTAATGTTGAAAATCA
Organism: Snodgrassella sp. ESL0323; assembly: GCF_013346865.1. Lineage (NCBI taxonomy): Bacteria > Pseudomonadati > Pseudomonadota > Betaproteobacteria > Neisseriales > Neisseriaceae > Snodgrassella > Snodgrassella sp. ESL0323. Next base: position 17,419 of record NZ_JAAEDT010000008.1, read on the forward strand.
AAAAGCATCAGTTTTAGCATTATTATTTTCATTTGGACTATCAATCAATGAATAAATATTTAATTAGAAAATCAAATAATTTTAATCTGGTATAAATTTATCCTTTGTTTGTTTTTATCTGTTATTTTACTGATACCGACAGAAGCATACCTGCGTTAGTTTTGACGTTATAGTTCATATACAGTTATGTTGGCTAATTGGCTGCGTAATAAGTATTATTTCTATAGACATTGATGCTTGAAATTCAGACCGGAAATAAAATGAATTTAGTAATTTATATTATTTATTTAAATAGTTATTTGATATAATTCTATTTGCAATTGTAAGATTTAAAATTAATCGGGGCAACAGTTTATTAATATAAAACAGAGTGGTTTTACTATTACCGTAATGGCAGTAAGGAAAATGATCATGAGGATCATAGAGCATTTAATGCTAGGTATTTATAAGGTAAAATCATATATTAAATAATTGTTTATATAGATTTATATAACTCAATTAATATTATTGATTTAAACTATTTATTATTTATATTAAATAAATAAATTTAATTAAAATAAATTGATAATTAATTAATGCAATATATTATATATAAAATATAAATTATTAATATTATCTAATTTATGTTTTTAAATGGTAAAATATGGATATATATTGTCAATTATATTTGTTTTAGTTAATAAATTTAACATGTTATTGTTGTTTTTCCTTGTTGTTTTGATCTAATTGAATGAAGAAGAATGAAATGTCAGCCTTTCAGAATGAATCAATTCGAGTAATAGCCCCAAGCATTTTTCCAAATTCAACCTGGAATGATGCGGAAGTTCTGGGTGCTATGATTTGGTTGTGGAGTAAAAATACTGACTATCAAAGGGCTGCATTAGACAGTGCTTTAGGGGTTTTATTACCGATTATTAAATCAAAAAACTTTGCTTTAGTGATTAGAGATAACAAGCCAGTAGGGTATATGAATTGGGCGTATTTTAATAATGAGGAGGAAAATTTATATTTGAATCAGGCATTAGATTATGTGAATTTTATTGAATGTAATCATGAGAATGATCAAGTTAAGAAATTATGGATCTTAACTTTTTTTTGTCCGTTCGGATTGGAAAATGTTTTATTAACAAAATCTATATATAAAATGGTTTTAAAAAATCAATTGTGTTATTACGGTTATCATAAATCAAAAGCCAAAACTATAGTAAAAACAATTCAATGTTAATTTTATATTAAATATTTTGATTTTATAAATAAATCAAAATGAAATTATTTAAAGTCAGCAAATAAAATTATGTTAATTTATTGCTGTTAAGAGGGATAATCATGAATAAAATTTATCAAACTAAATTTAATAAATTAACAGGCACTACTGTTGCTTGTTCTGAGCTTGTAAAACGAGCTTGTAAAGTTACTGCAACTGTTTCATTTCTGGCCGCTTCAACTACAGCTTTTGCTGATGATTGTACCAGTGACACCAATGGATCATATTTGGTCGGTGATAAAAATGGGGTAAATAGCAGTTGTAATAATATTGCTGCAAATGATAATCCCGTTGAGCAATCTGGTAATGCGGAGTTTTATATTCTTACCAGAAGCAAATTACATGGGACACTTAAAGTAGGCGATAATGTATTAAATGCCAATGTCAATGGTAGTTATACGGGATTGGGCAATCAATATTCTTATGGTTATAACGGCGCTAAAATTGAAGCGGGTAATCTGGATTTTACAATTAACGGTAATGGTAATATTCAGGGGATATCTTCACATTCTGGTGTTGATATAACTGCTGGAAATGTGACTTTAAATATCACCGATAATTATACTGGTAATAACTCAAGTGATGGTGTTGCCTCTTATGGCATACTTGCTGGTTCAACAGTTAATTCTAGTGAAACTAATTCAACTAGCGGTAAATATACTACTATAGAAGTTAATAAGTTAACAATTAATCAAACTACTAAAGGCAATGGTGGTAAAGCTACGCCTATATTGAATAATGGTATTCGAGTGATTCAGGGTGCCGCTAATGGTCATCAAGGAGATGGTTCAGCAGGCAGGGTTATTGTAAATGGTGATTTAGACATGACTTTAACCGGGAATCGCGCAATTGGTATTTATGTATCAGGGAATAAAAATAATCATGGTGATGCTGAAAGTGAAGGTCCTAATGGTGAACTAACACCAATTGTGGTACTGAATGGCGAAAATAACTACATTACTATTAAAAAAGGCGATGAGCTTAACAATAAGAATCAGCAATGGGACAGCTCTGCTGTTAAATTGGGGAAAGTACGTAACACGGGTTCCGGTGCTGGTATTCTGGAATCTCATCACAATTTATATATTGATACAACCGATGCATTGCATGGCAGCGGTATTAAAATGTTACGCAATTCTGTTTTGAAAGCAGATTATGCTGACAGTAGCACTACCATCAAAACCAATGGATATGCGCTGGAAATTGGGACTCATGATGATAAGAACAGTAGCGGGAAACTAGAACAGGCAGCTTCAAAAAATGTAATGGCCAGTTTTAAAAATGCTGTATTTACTACTACCGGTACAAGTATGGATCCCAATGTCAGCGGATCAGTCGGCCGAAAAGATTTAATTTTTGTTGATCAGGGGCAGGTAAATACCGTTTTGAATTTTTCCGGTGATAAGACTGATCTTACTGCCAATGATAACGGATATATTCTTAATGTAAGTGGTAATTATACTGCAGACGGTTATGAATTTTTTTCTAAAACTTATGATGAAGCAGGTAATGAAAAAGGACATGAAGACTATCAGGCTTCTTCTGTGACATTTAATGCATATGGTAAAGGAAGTATGACTGGATTAGTGTCAAAAGGTGCAGTTAAAACTGAAGAAAATCAAAAATCGGATAATAGCGCTGGTGAACCAACTCTTAATCTGAATCTGTCTGACGGATTTACCTGGAATTTAAAGAAAAACGGGTCAGAAAATACAGCAAAATTTAACAAGCTTACCTTAAGTAACGGTGCAGTTCTTAATGCAGCCTGGGATGACGGTGGCGGAAATAATTTTATTTTGGAGGGAAATGTTGAAAACAAAGGCGGCATCATCAGTCTGGATAATAAAAACCATGCTAAGTATGATGATCATTTAACGATAACCGGCGATTACACTGGCAGTGATGACGGTTCATCTGTGGTAAAAATGAATATCCTTTGGAATGCTCCGGGGGGTGAGGATGGTGAGAATTCGGATTCAGATAAGCTAACTATCTTAGGTGCTGCTTTCGGTGTGACGCAGGTTGTGGCTGTAGATAAAGATGGAAACGAAAATATAATTGATGGTAATGTTAAACAAGTCGAGCATATTCTTAACACTATTCCTGTAATTAATGTTGGTGTTCATGATGATCATATGGCTTTCCAAGGTACTGCAAAAACCTCGGGAGCTACTGAAGTTCAGTTGGCTAAGCGACAAAACGGTAATGGTGATGACTATTATTGGACCATGGAGGCTAAAAGAAAAGATACCGAAGAACCGGGAAAAGTCATTTATGCAGATGCAGTAGCTGGTTATGTGGCTATGCCCCGTGTGAATCAGGAACAGGGTTTTGCGAGTGTCGGTACTCTGCATGAACGTCGTGGGGCATATCTGAATGCTGATGCAGAAAATTGTTCTAACTGTGAAAATCAGTCTGATAAATTTATTCATGGACAGACTTGGAGCAGAATTTACGGTAAACATCTGAAGCAAGACGGTAAAGATCGGCTGAACTTAGATACGGACATTGCCGGTATTCAAATAGGGCATGATTTTCTGAATAAATTCAATGATAATGGCAGCCATAATCATACTGGAGTCTATATTGCTTACAGTAGAGGTAATACAGATTTTTCAGATGAATATCATTCAGAGAATGGCTTAATTTCCGCGGACAAATATACCGGTAAAGGTAAATCCGATGCTGTTAGTGTTGGCGTTACGAATACTTTCTATATGCCGAATAATAGTTATGTGGATTTGGTGGGACAAGTATCTTATTTACACAACAAATATATAGCACGTGACGGTAATAATCCGGATAGCCAGAATGGATGGGGTGTTGCACTTTCAGCAGAGGCCGGACGGGCATTTGAATTAGGTAAATCAGCTTCTGTCACCGGAAGCTGGAAGATTGAGCCACAGGTTCAACTGGTTTATCAGTATATCGATCTGGATAGTTTTAACGATAAATATCGTCAAGTTGATCAGAATGGTCAGGATGCATTACGTGGCAGAGTCGGCGTTCGGCTGGGGTATGATGGGGTTAATGCAAATGCCAGACCAGTCACTTTTTATGCTATAGGTAATATTTGGCATGACTTTATTAATCCGGGCAGTGTTGATATAGGTAAGGACAGTTTACGTGAAAAATATGCAAAAACCTGGGGTGAAGTAGGTCTTGGGCTTAAAATCGCTCTGGCAAAAAATAGCTTTATTAATAGTGATATACGCTATGAGCACGATTTTGGTAGCACTAAACGAGAAGGTTATCGCGGTAACTTGTCTGTTGAGCATAGATGGTAATATTGGATTAATTAGTATGGCTATGTTTAAGCTAAAATAAATTTTTAATCTGTGGTGATAAATACGTGTTCAGCATTTTTTGGCTAAACACGTATTTTTTATGTTTTAGTCGGAATTAAGTATATTCTGCTTGATATTTAAATAAAAATTGCTATTTAGTTTCTGCTAAATTTATCTGATCAAGAAAATATTTTATTAATTAATTTATAAAATTATGTTCTTAATTATATCTTAAATTTAATAGGTAGATTTTCACCATTATTATTAGTTACTTTATAGATTTAATCATTATTCTGTAATAAATGTCGAAAGAATAATTAGATAATATTTTCTGAACAGGATCAGTTTATTTGATTAAAAATATTATCTATATTAGTAGTTTAAAATAAAGTACACATTTCTTATTCGGGCATATTTAAATTTATGAAGTTAAGGTTTTTAATATAATGTTAATGTATAAATTATATTATTTAGTATTTTACCAATATAATAAAACTTTTGTCGTTATTGTATATACGATTGATAAAGGTGCAAAACTTTAAATAAAGATACATGCAGAATAAAAAATAATTATTTTTTCAATCATATTTATTAAATAATAAATAATTTTTTATATACATGAAATAGTAGTGAGTAAAATCAAATGGTAGATACTAAAAACCAATTAAACCAAATTCAGTATAAAATATCCAATTGTACCTGTGCATTGTTTTTTTGGATTTGATCGCATGCTTGGTTATCCATATTTTTTTAAATTGCTGATTATTTAAGAAAATTGGGTTGCGAAGTATATACTCCTGCTGTTTCTGCTACGAATACACCTGAAGAACGTGATGAGCAGCTACTTGCTGAAGTTAGAAAAATTCTAAGAAAAAGCGGTGCTGAAAAAGTTAATTTGATCGGACATTGTTAGGGTTCACCTACCCGTCGTTATGTTGCAGTTCTGCATTCGGCATTGGTAGGTTTTGTAACTTCTGTAATTGTAAACAGTACTAATTTGATTGTTAAATTATTTATGAAACTGATCAGTTTATTAAGCACTAAATCACTGTTACCTCAGGATTTTAAAGGTTCACTAAAAAACCTGTCTACCGAAGGTACAAACGAATTTAATAAAAAATATCCGCAAGGTCTGCAAGCAACATGGGGTGGATAGGGTAAAGAGCTGGAAACTAATGGTGTTTACTATTATTCATGGAGTGGTATCATCAAATTGAATGCCGTCAATGAGGGTTTGAATATTCTAGATCATACGCATGCTATTTTGGTAGCATTGGGTGCATTCTTCAAAAAAGAACGTAAACAGAATAATGGATTAGTTGGCCGTTATGCTACTCACCTGGGTAGGGTTATTGGTTCTGACTATCAAATGGACCATCCGGACGTAATCAATCAGCTTGCTGGTGCGCACCCAACGAAACCTGATCCGTTAAAACTGTATTTAGATCACGCTGCGCGTTTGCATTTTAAAGGGCTGTAATCAGTCAAAATACAATTATTATAAAAATATATGCTATTTAAATAATTTTCTTGCACAATCTTGATGGAATTTATCGGGATGTATATAGGTACTGAATCCTGTTGCTTTTACAGGATTCAGTTTTTTTATATTTGTTTATCTATATTTTAATTGCTGCTTTCTTAATCATCCGGCCGGTTTATGGAGTATGTTTTTACTGAGCCAGGTAAATTTGTAACGGACATTTTTGCTGGTGCAGAACAGCTCTGATCGGCATGTCATTACTGTTGGTACCAGCCAATGCCTGTTGCAGGACATGCTGTTGTTTTTTTCCGGAAAGTTGTAAATATAAATGCTTACTGTTCAATATTACTGGCAAAGTCAGGGAAATACGATCATGCGGTGCTGTTAGCGGTTTCATGTCTATTACCATTCTGTCCGAATGCATATCCAGACCTTTGGTCAGGTTTTCGGCATGAGGGAAAAGCGATGCAGTATGTCCGTCATCTCCCATACCCAATACCAGTACATCTATAGGCAAGGGTAAGAATTGTTGTAAACGGGCTTGTATCTCGTCTACTCCGTCATAAGGATTCTCAGCTACTGTTTTGAGACTGATAAAGTGTGCTGTCCGGGCTTTATTCTGGAGTAGATGAGTATGAATGAGCCGTTCATTGCTGTCTTCGTGGTGTTTATCTACCCAGCGCTCATCTACAAGGGTGATATACACTTTATCCCACGCCAGTTGTGTTTTGCTCAGTATCTGAAACAGTTCGACTGGTGCCGGACCGCCAGAAACTGCCAGTGAAGCACAATTACGCAGATTAATTGCATTTTGTAGGTTGGCGGTGATGGCTGTAGCCAGAGCTGTATTCATCGCGGTGGGAGTATCATATAAGTGCAGCTGATACATGCTCGTCTCCTGAGAAGGAATGTTTGGTTTGATTGGTGGTACTGCGATAAAGTTAATGTATTTGCTGTTAAATTTATTATTCGCCACCGGTAGGTTAATGAGTTGTATTTCATGTAATTATTATTAAATCAAAAAATTGTCTGCTGATATTTCGTACAGTTACCTGTATACACTACAGGATAAGGTTTAAATATCTGAATGGAGATAATTGTATATTTTAATTAAATGTCATTTAAATTATAAATATCTCACCACGTTTTATCTTGACTATTGTTTGCTCATTTAAGATTTATGCAGGCTTATTTTGCTGTTTTAGTTGCTAAGCAATATTGCCGTTGTCAATTTGTCTGAGCGGGCTATTATGCTGTGGTTATTGATGAGTAATGATTTATCTGTTTAGGATAATATTTGCAGTTTTTGTTACTTGATGGTGTTAAGTTGTTGTAATTGTCCGCCGGGACTTCTTCGGGCAATGTTGGATTGTTGTAACTGGGGCATGTGTTTTAGATGTCAAACTGCCTGTTTTGACTTAGAATAGACGGTTATTTCTAATTTATTATTGCCTGAATTTTATACTATGCTCAATGGTGTCAGGCGGGCAGTTGCTTGTTGATAACAACTGCATATAGTATGAGGATACATATGAGTGAACAGCAGAATGCGCCGGTAGCTGCCGCGCAAGAAGAACAACTGGATGAAAATCAGATTATGGCACACCGCCGTGAGAAGCTAACGGCAATTCGTGCCGAAGGGGTTGCTTTTCCGAATGATTTCAAGCGGGATGCTTTTGCCGGAGATTTGCATCAGCTTTATGATGAGTTTGATAAAGATATACTGGCAGAAAAGGCAATTCCGGTAAAAGTGGCCGGACGTATCATGCTAAAACGTCACATGGGAAAGGCCAGTTTTGCCACCATTCAGGATATGACCGGACGTATTCAGCTGTATATTAATAATCAGGGGATTGGTGAACAGGCTCATAATGCTTTCAAGCACTGGGATCTGGGTGATATTGTCGGTGCTGAAGGTGAACTGATGAAAACCAATCACGGTGAGCTGACAGTGCGAGTATCCGGTCTGCGACTGCTGACTAAGTCTTTGCGGCCATTACCGGACAAGTTTCACGGTTTGGCTGATCAGGAGCAGAAATATCGGCAGCGGTATGTGGATTTGATTACCAATGAGCAGACGCGTGCCACTTTTGTGAAACGGAGCCGGATTATTCAGGCAGTACGAAATGTGATGGTAAGTGAACGTTATCTGGAAGTAGAAACGCCAATGATGCATCCGATTCCGGGCGGTGCTACGGCAAAGCCGTTTGTTACGCATCATAATGCTCTGGATATGGATTTATTTTTACGTGTAGCACCTGAGCTTTATTTGAAACGGCTGGTTGTGGGTGGTCTGGAGCGTGTGTTTGAAATTAACCGTAATTTCCGCAATGAAGGGATGAGTACGCGTCATAATCCGGAATTTACTATGATGGAGTTTTATGAGGCTTATGGTGATTACCGGCGCATGATGGATATGACGGAAAAGGTAATTCGTGCCGCGGCTATTGAAGCAACAGGCAGTGCGGTAGTGAGTTATAACGGTAAAGAGGTAGATTTAAGCCAGCCGTTTGCTCGTATGACTATTGTGGAAGCAATTAAACATTTTAATCCGCAGTATACAGATGAGCAGCTGGCAGATGAGGCATGGCTGAAAGCTGAAATAAAGAAATTGGGCGGGGCTTTGCCTGTTGCTCAGGGCGTCGGTAGTTTGCAGCTGGCATTGTTTGAGGAATGCGCGGAAGCACAATTATGGCAGCCGACATTTATTGTGGATTATCCTGTAGAAGTTTCACCGCTGGCGCGTGCATCAGATACCAAACCGGGCTTAACTGAGCGTTTTGAACTATTTGTGGTCGGACGTGAGCTGGCTAACGGTTATTCAGAATTAAATGATCCTGAAGATCAGGCTGCGCGTTTCAAAGCTCAGGTAGCACAGCTGGACGCCGGTGATGATGAAGCAATGCATTACGATGCGGATTATATTCGTGCTATGGAATATGGTTTACCACCAACCGGTGGCTGTGGTATTGGTATGGATCGTCTGATAATGTTGCTCACAGATGCTCAAACGATACGTGATGTTATTCTGTTTCCGCAAATGCGTTTAGAGTAATCAGCATTATTGTTACGTAATGAAAAAGCCGCTGGATAAATTCCGTGCGGCTTTTGATTTATAGTTATTCGGGCGGAAGGTGTTGTTGTGTGCTGGAATGACGGGTTTGTTCGTTATCGGTTTCAACTGTGAATTCACCTTCGATAATGTCTTCTTGTCCGGCTTGTGATGAACCGGAGAAGGAATGGTTTGGTCCAGTCTGAGATTTGCCGCTAATGGGTAATAATAACAGGGCTGCAAATATATCGGAAACAAATCCGGGGCTAATAAGCAAAATGGCGGCAAGTATGTATCGAACAGGCCATAATAGCTGGTAAAGCGATACATTGTTGCCGGTACGAATGGTGGCCATGGCAAGAAATAAGCCGGATAGGCCTATATTGCGCAGCATAAAAATACCGCAGAAAATCGACAGTAAAATGATAAACAGTGTCCAACCACCACCAATCAGATTGCTAACCAGAATAATGGAAATAACTTCCAGTGCCGCCAGTATCGGTAATGCCCAGCCTATGTAACGCATGTAAGTTTCCCTTTTTAGCTATAACAATTTTTACAGATGGTTGCAGGAGCGGGGAATTCAATATGGCAATCACAAAATGGATATATTTGCCGACAACTTAGAAGGTAAAAGCTATGTTAATATCAACTGCAAAGTAATTTAAAATTATGCTTTATGCATTTTTCGGAGTCTGGATAAATTAAATGATGCAGGTATGGAAACTGAACGGAATATTATGGCGGTCTGGTTTATCTTTGCTGCTGGGCGGCAGTTTGTTGCTGGGCGGATGTACCAGTAACAGTAATCCGGCTAAGGCACCAGTAATGAATGGTAGTGCGCAAAATGGTTATTACCGGGTTCAGCGCGGAGATACGTTATATCGCATTGGTTTACGTTTTAATCAGGATGTGAATACTTTAGTTCGCTGGAATAATCTGGCCAATCCTCATGCTATTGAAGTAGGGCAGTTGATTCGCGTACGTAAACCAACTACTGCCTCAGGCTCAGGCAATTCTTCCAGTGTTAAACGGCAGCCTGGTCGTGTTGCACCTAAACCGGATACCGGAACGACTACAACAGCTGCTCCTGATATTCGTTTGCGATGGCCGGTGCAAGGCAAAGTAATCAGTACATTTAATGGTCAGACGCAAAAGGGTATTGATATTGCCGGTAGCCGTGGTACGCCGGTTAAAGCAGCTGCAGCGGGTACAGTACAGTATGCCGGAGAGGAGTTGCGCGGATATGGCAAGCTGGTGCTGATTAAGCATAGTAACAGTACGATGACAGCCTATGCATATAATGATTCCTTGAAAGTTGTTAATGGGCAGAAAGTTCAGGCCGGACAGACAATCGCAACAATGGGAGATAGCGGAACTACTGGTGTAAAACTGCATTTTGAGGTTCGAGTAAATAGTAAGGCGGTTAATCCTTTACATTATCTGGCAAATTAAACACATGCAGTTGCTGGTGGTTTAATCAAAGGGAATTGTGCCGGTTAATCTGGCTGCCGGTTTTATCTTATAATTGGGCAAAATTGAAGGAATTGATATGAAAGAACATCGTGCCCGCAAACGTTTTGGCCAGAATTTCCTGCAGGATAAAAGTATCATTCAGGATATTGTGCGTGCAGTTCGTCCACAGCCTGAAGATACGGTCATTGAAATTGGTCCCGGTCTGGCAGCAATTACAGAACCTCTTGCTATGACCGTAAATAAACTGCATGTGATTGAGATTGATCGTGATATTGTAGCTCGATTACGTACGCTGCCATTTGCATCAAAGCTATTAATTCATGAGGGTGATGTCCTGCAATTCGATTTTAATACTGTACCCGGTAAAAAAAAGATTGTTGGTAACTTGCCGTATAATATTTCTACGCCGTTATTGTTTCGTTTTGGTCAGTATGCTGATGATATTATAGATATGCACTTTATGCTGCAAAAAGAAGTGGTTGAACGTATGGTGGCAGTGGCAGGCAGTAATGATTACGGGCGTTTAAGTGTCATGCTGCAGTATTTTTTTGAGATGGAAAATTTACTTAATGTGCCGCCTCGGGCCTTTATACCTGCACCAAAGGTAGATTCAGCTGTGGTACGAATGATTCCGCAGCGTGGTCGCATTGGTATTGCTGAGGATTTTAATCATTTTGCAGCATTAGTCAAACAAGCTTTTCAACAGAGACGTAAAACTATTCATAATAATCTGAAAGAATCAGTAGATGATGCAGCATTGATGGCTGTAGGTATTGATCCCGGCAGCCGGCCAGAAAGGATTACGCCAGAGCTTTATGTGGCATTAAGTAATCATTTGTTGCACAATGGCGCTTCTGTCTGAATGATTAATGCAGACAGTTACAGGATGTGGGGAATACATGATTGAATTTAAGAATGTTCATAAATGGTTTAAAGATTTGCATGTTATTAATGGTGTGAATCTGACTGTTAGCCAGGGGGAAGTCGTAGTTGTATGCGGTCCTTCTGGCAGCGGTAAATCTACGCTGATTCGTACGGTAAATCAGCTTGAAAAAATCCAGCAGGGTGAAATCTGGGTTGACGGAATTAATGTTGCTGATCCGAAAGCTGATTTAAATCGGGTACGAACTGAGGTTGGTTTTGTATTTCAGCATTTTAATTTATATCCGCATCTTACAGTTCTGGAAAATATTATTTTGTCGCCGATGAAGGTGAAAAAACAAAGTCGCGTGCAGGCTGAAGCCAAAGCTAAGGAACTGCTGGCTAAAGTAGGGCTGGAACATAAATGCGATGCTTTTCCGCAGCAGTTGTCAGGCGGGCAGCAGCAGCGGGTTGCCATTGCCCGAGGACTGGCTATGGAACCAAGAGTAATGCTGTTTGATGAGCCGACTTCTGCTCTGGATCCGGAAATGATAGGTGAAGTGCTGAAGGTAATGAAGGATCTGGCACTTAGTGGGATGACGATGATGGTGGTCACACATGAAATGGGCTTTGCCCGAGAGGTGGCCGATCGGGTAGTATTTATTGATCATGGTGAAATTGTTGAAGAGGCTACACCGGAAGAGTTTTTCCTGCGTCCGCAACATGAACGCGCTCAACAGTTTCTGAACCAGTTATTAACACATTAGTATTATTGACTGTGTCGTGATTGTTTTAATTCAGATATCAATTTTTTATATTAGTTAATTAACGGCATGCATATAGCCCTGATCGTTGGTGTGATCAGGGCTTTTGTAATTTGGGCAGTAATTAGACATTTAAGTTTTATCTGATCTAATAGCCTAAGCGCTGACAGATAGTAGAAACGAGCCCTGCCTGATTCAGGGTATAAAAATGTAAACTGGGCGCTCCCTGTTGTAACAGGTGGTCACACATTTCAGTTACTACATCAAGTCCAAGTGCTTTGATTGATGCCGTATCATCAGCATAAGACTGGAGTTTCAGACGCAACCAGCGGGGAATTTCTGCGCCACAGGTTTCTGAAAAGCGGGCCAGTTTAGAAAAGCTGGCAATTGGCATGATGCCGGGAATAATTGGAATATCTATTCCTTTGCTCTGTACTTCGTCTACAAACCAGAAATAGCTGTCAGCATTGAAAAAATATTGGGTAATAGCTGAGTCAGCACCAGCCTGACATTTACGTACAAAATGATTGATATCATCTTCCGCACTGCGAGATTGAGGGTGGAACTCGGGGTAAGCGGCAATTTCAATATGAAACCAGTCATCAAATTCCTGACGGATAAGAGTAACCAGTTCATTTGCATAACGCAAACCCTGATGTCCGAAGCCCACGCCGGAAGGAACATCTCCGCGTAACGCCACAATATGGCGGATACCCATGTTTTTATAGGTTTGAAGTAGGCTAATCATTTCTTCACGACTGGCTCCGATACAGGCCAGATGAGGCGCAGCAGCCACTCCATCATTCATAATATCGGTAATTGTTTGCAGTGTACCGGATCTGGTAGTACCACCTGCTCCATAAGTACATGAAAAATATTCAGGTTGATATTGGCTTAACTGTTTGCGGGTGACAGCCAGTTTTCGCCGCCCCTCTTCGGTACGCGGTGGGAAAAATTCAAAGCTCAGCTTTGTAAAGCTCATGATTAAACAGCCTCTCCGTCAGTTATGGTTAGATATCTAACCATAACGTTTCAGACATGCTCAATCAATGTTTTATTGCAAATTTTCTTTGAAAAATCCGCTGAATAATATGAATAAAATTCATAATTAGATTCTAAACAGATTTTAGATTTATTTTTCTGCCTGACGGCGAGAAAACTGAATACCAAGCTGTTTGAGTTTACGATAAAGATGAGTTCGCTCCAGACCTACTTTCTGAGCTACTTTGCTCATATTATGGCCTTCCTGAGCAATATGGTATTCGAAATAGCGCCGCTCCAGGTCTTCACGGAGTTCGCGCAAAGGCAGATCAAAATTAAAGCCATTCATGATTTCATGAGGCTGATTATGTTTGAACTGATTCAGAATAGTACTGACGGCATTCACATCAATTTCATTATTTTCTGCAGTGAGCATCAGGCTTTTAACGACACCACGCAGTTGTTCCAGATTACCCGGCCAATTATACTGACGCATTTCATTCAAAGCTGCGGTTGTGAATTTTACGGGTGGAATTTTCTGGCTTTCTGCCAGCTCAGTGGTGATTTGTTCTACCAGAAATACCATGTCATCCAGTTGCAAACGTAATGGAGGAATAGCAACAATTAATGATGAGAGGGTATTAAGTAGTTTGGTATCCTGTAGCGGATCAGTAATCATTTCTTTGATTGACCTGCTGCAAACACAGATAATACGTGCATTGTAGCGATCTGCTTTGGTCAGGATAAAACTAATGCTTTGCTGAGTACTTTTACCGTATTGAGCTATATCACCCAGATAGAGTATACCACCGGTAGCTTTTTGCAATAATTCTATTGGAGCGTCAACAATTTGTTCTACTTTGGATGGTTCTACCCAAGGCGTTGCATTTTTATGAAAGGAACGTGCGACCAGCTCAAAAGGGGAGCCCAGCTCACCGGTCAGTAATACCGGGGTACTGAATTTTGCGATGCGTTCTAGTTGCTGATTCAGCTCTTTAATTGCAGGGCTGTGACCGAGTTTATCCAGTGTCAGGTTAGAAGCTGCCTGCATCTGCCCGTATTTTAAAGCACGGTCTACAGTACTCAGCAGTTTTTGCAAAGAAATGGGTTTTTCCAGAAAATCCAGTGCGCCAATTTTCGTAGCTTCTATAGCAGTATCAATGCTGGCATGACCGCTCATCATCACTACCGGCATAGTTAATTGCCCGGATTTTGCCCACTCTTTCAATAGGGTAATTCCATCGCAGTCTGGCATCCAGATGTCCAGCAATACCATAGCAGGACGGGTTTGCTGGCGTAGTTGGCGGGCAGTATCGGCATTTTCGGCTGTGGTGACGGTATAACCTTCATCTTGCAGGATTTCCGATAATAAATCACGGATACCTACTTCATCGTCAACAATTAAAATATCACTGCTTCGCATTTCTATTCACCTGTAATGGTAAGGTTATTTTGACACAAGCCAGTCCGTTTTTCTGATTACTGATTTGGATCCGCCCACCGTGTTCTTCAATAATTTTTTTTACTACTGGCAATCCCAGTCCGGTCCCACCGGGTTTATCTGTTACATATGGATCAAATGCATGTAGTAACATCTCCTGACTAAATGTTTTACCGTTATTACTTACGTAGAAAAGAATATGTTCGCCATTTAACTCGGTCAGTATGCTTACTTCAGGTGAGGCAGATGCTGCAGCTGCTTCTACTGCATTTTTAAGCAGATTATGAATAACCTGACGTAATGCTCCGCTGTCAGCGTTAACATTCATTACTATCTTACTCAAATTAACCGTAAATGTACAATTACTACCTTCATAAAGTACCAAAACTTCGCGTATTAATTCATTTAAATCAAGATTTGTGAATTTTAATGCTGGTGCCCGGGCATAGTTACGAAATGCCTCAACCATATCTTTCATTGCTGCTACCTGCCGGATAATGGTATTAGTGGCACGGCTTAGGATCTGTGCATCTGCTTCATTTAATTTATCCTGAAGTTTCCATGCCAGTCTTTCTGCCGATAATTGAATTGGTGTAAGCGGATTACGGATTTCGTGTGCTAGTCGCTGAGCAACCTCACCCCAGGCAGCTTCTTTCTGTGCACTGACCAGAGCCGTAACATCATCAAACACCAGTACAGTACCACCTCCACTGTCTTTAGGCAGAGGTGTGGCTTTCCCGAGTAATATTAAGGTTTCATCCTTATGATTATAGGTAATTTGTGCTGGTTTATTCTGATATTCTGTAGCCAGTATTTGCTGAAATACATCTGCCAGCATTGCAGTTTGCAGATTTTGTTCTGTAAGTTGGCTAATATTCTGCCCGAGTGCCGGAGACAGATTCTGGCCGAGGATGTTTTCTGCCATATGATTGAAAGTAATCACACATCTTTCTGGATTCAGAGTAACTACACCAGTAGTCAGGCTATTAAGAATATGTTCCAGATAATGTCTGGCCGCTTCCTGTTGCTCACGTGAATGGCGCAGCTGAATAGTCATATGGTTAAACAGGTCAGTTAATTTTCCCAGTTCATCGTTACGATAGATAGTTTGTTGTACGTCCAGATCACCTTTTGCAACAGCCCGGGCGCCATCTGCCAGTGACAGAATCGGTGCAACAAACTGGCGGGCAAAATACAATGCCACCAGCAGCGCCAGAATAATCGCCAGCAAAGTAGCCATTAGCAGAGTGGCCAGAAAAAAAGTCTGCAAACTTTCTTTTGTGAAGCTAAGTTCACCATATTTTGCTCGTGCTGCTTCAATTAGGGTTGCATCTTGTGCTACTTTGGCGGGAATTGGCTGGCGGAAAAACAGAACGTTATCGCTGTTATGTCCGGGTAAAATTAGCCAGCCCTGTGCATACAGAATATTATTAATACTTTCAATCTCACGTACAGAACCTGAGGTATGTAAGCGCTGAAGCAGATTTTGATTCAGATCAGGTGCAGACAGATGATGAGGATTGTATTCAGCTACAAGCTGGTTATTGTTTAAATTATGGATATTTAACTGACTGAACTGTTTGCTTTTGCCAGTTTGTTCAAGAACAGGTAACAGAGGCTGTTCCAGACCACTGGCAGCAATCAGGGCGATCTGAATATTGGCCGCCCGGCGAACAGTGTTGTCCAGCTCATAATCCAGAGCTGATTTACTCAGGCTGATACTGCGGTTTAGTGCTTCTTCAGTATCATTACCAAACCAGGAATGAATGCTGTGTGAAATAAACTGTGCAGATACTCCGAACAGAAATAAACCAGGTAATACAGCTACCAGGGTGAACATGGAAGCCAGACGCAATGCAATTTTGGAACCGAACTCCTGCCTGTGCCGGCTTTGCAGCAATTTCCACCAGTAAGAACCGGCCATCAGTGTCAGTGCCAGTACCAGTAGTGAGGCAAAGCCAAAAGCGAACCAGAAATATTGTGATAAAACACCAGCATTGCCGGTGGCAACCGCCAAAACATACAAGGTGACTACACAGAGTACTGCCATGACCAGAATCAGCCGTCTCATTGTATTCAGTCCGCGTTAATTGTGAGACGATGCCAGCCGGAATCCAGTTGCCAGCTATGAGATGTGAGTGCATTGATCTGGAATGGCTTAGGTAGCTGACTGATGCTCAGACTCAGGCGAACATCAGCACGAACCTCTCCTGCTGAGACGCCACTGAGTGTGCCGGTGTTCAGTACACGCCAGTTGGCTGCAGCGCCAATGGCTCTCAGTGCAGTGTCAAGACTATTGTATTCTGTAGAGAAAGTGGAACCCATGCTGACACGGTAGCGGTTAGTAAGCGGATGATAGGCCAGCTTATACTGGATAAGACTATCACCGCCAATCAGGTTATTAATCCGATTACGGTAAGAAGCAAGTGTCGGGGCTGTTAACTGGTAATTCAGATTGAAATTTAATGGCACACCCTGAGTCAGAGCCTGCTTGAGCTGATCTGGTAGCTGTGTATTAAAACGTGTATTGATAGAAAGCTGACCATTACTGGCAATACTAGCCTGAGCACGTATGGTACTGATGCCTTCTGCCAATGCTACAGCGATGCTCAGGCAAAGGAGACAGGCAAAAAGTAGACTAGATTTTATCGATAAGCGCGTAAAAAAAGCCATCTTGTCTGCTATTCGGTAACAAAATACGGGATTGATGCTCGCGGGCATCCGCATGTCGGTTTAAAAAACGAGTTAACTGTTGCTGGTTTTCTTCCATAAAAATTGAACAGGTGGCCAGAAGCAGGCGCCCGCCTGATTTTAATGTCAGCCACAGATTATCCAGTAAAATTTCCTGTTGTAATGCCGTTTTCTGTCCGTCCTGTGGCTGACGCAACCATTTGATATCTGGGTGACGTTTTACTACACCTGAAGCCGTACAGGGAACATCAGCAAGAATGGCATCAAAAGTATTGCCATCATACCATGAGTGCAGATCTTTTGCGTCGGCACAATGCAAATGCGCCTGCTGCTGCAGGCGTTGCAGATTATCCTGTACACGCTTAAGACGCTGCGAATCAATATCTAATGCCGTTACATCACAGTCTGCCCATTCAAGTATATGTCCGGTTTTACCGCCCGGTGCCGCACAAGCATCTAGAATACGCTCACCGGATTGCGGATTCAGTAAAGAAATGGCTTGCTGAGCACCAAAATCCTGTACAGACACATGTCCTGCAGCAAAATCCGGCAGCTTTGATACGGCTACTGCCTGTTGCAGCATAATGCTGTGTGTATCAAGAATTCTGGCTGATATACCGGCTGCGGCCAGTTTGGTTTGATATTGCTCAGCATCAGTATAGCGACGATTGACTCGCAATGTCATAGGTGGATGCTGAGCCATTGCTGTAACCATATTATGCCAATGCTGAGGATAATGTTTTTTAAGATAGTTTAACCACCATGCTGGTAGATTGAAACGGGCTGTATCCTGTTTAAGTGCATTTGCTAATAAGTCCTCATGCTCGCGTAAAAAGCGCCGTAACAGAGCATTAACCAGTTTCTGGTAACGACCACCGTGCAATCGGCGTGCATGATTTACAGCTTCATTCACGACGGCATGATGTGCATTGCGAGTAAAATGTAATTGGTATAAAGAAATGATAAGAAGATGGCGAATATCTGCTGGTGGTGAAGCTGTGGTCATTTGCTGTACAAGTTGTTGCAACAGACCTAAATAACGCAGGCTACCATGAGTAAGATCTTGCAATGCAGCTCTGTCAGAGGCTGATAGTTCAGGATGTTGCTGTATTACCGTAATCAAAATTTCATTGAGATTACATCCGTTTAGGACTTCGCCGATGATATTTGCTGCTAATTGCTGGGCGCGAGCCATACTCATGCATCAGTCTCCGCTGAAGCGAGTAATGTACCCTGTTGCAAGATATTACCGGCTTGGAATGCGGTTACAGACATAGCTTTGCTACCCGCTTTCTGAATTTCTTCAATACTGATGGAGTCTTTGCCACAGGCTACAATCAGCTCATGTTCATTACTGTGTAAAACCATTCCCGGTATGCCTGTGTATGAAATTACCTTAGCACGCCGGATTTTAAGCGGTTTATCCTGCCAGACAGTCCATGCTCCGGGTACCGGATTAAAAGCACGAATTTTTCGTACAATTTCTGCAGCAGGCTGGGTCCAGTCAATTTGCGCTTCAGCTTTGCTTAATTTATGAGCATAAGTAACGCCTATTTCACTTTGTGGAATTGGCTGTAGCTGGTCTATTTGTTGTAAATCAGCAACAATTGCATCTGCACCCAGCTGCATTAATGCATCATGTACTTCACTAGCTGTATCGTCTGTTTTAATAGTATATTTATGACGACTGATTACTGAACCGGTATCCAGACCGGCATCCATTTGCATGATACACACCCCGGTTTCCTGATCGCCGGCTTCAATTGCACGCTGAATCGGCGCGGCACCACGCCAGCGTGGCAATAGAGATGCATGAATATTGAGACAGCCATATCTGGGAATGTTAAGCACAGCCTGTGGCAGCAGTAGCCCGTAAGCAGCTACAACCATGACATCAGCCTGCTGATTTTCCAATATTGCCTGAATTTCGGCCGTTTTTAATGTGGTTGGCTGCATTACGGTGAGACCGTGTGTCAGTGCTACTTTTTTAACTGCACTGGGTTTTAACTTTAACCCGCGCCCGCTAGGGCGGTCTGGCTGGGTTAGTACCAGAGGCACGTTAAAACCGGCTGTAACAATAGCATTGAGTGCAGCGGCAGCAAAATCAGGGGTTCCGGCGAAAATAACAGAAGGCTTCATGTAATAGATCCACAACAGGCATAATAGCTATTGTTTTCAAATAGCTATATAAATAAAAAGTCTGATAATAAATTTCGTTACATTTTTTCGCGTGCGCGTTTTTTCAGTTTGGTTTTGATACGGTTCTGTTTCAGTGGCGACAGGTATTCGACAAATACCTTGCCGGCAAGGTGATCGAGCTCATGCTGAACACAGATGGCCAGTAAGCCGTCTGCTTCCAGTGTGAATTTTTCACCATGTTCGTCATAAGCTTCAACGGTAATACGTTCAGAGCGGTGTACCATCTCATAAATACCGGGAACGGATAAACAGCCTTCTTCGTACTCGGTATCACCTTCTCTGGCAGTAATGACCGGATTAATAAATACACGCAGCTGATTACGTTCTTCGGAGAGATCCATTACTACTACGCGTTCATGAACATTAACCTGAGTTGCTGCCAGTCCGATACCTCGTGCCTGGTACATGGTTTCAGCCATATCCTGTACCAATGTACGAATTCTATCGTCAAATTCGGCAACAGACTGTGCAACAGTATGTAAACGCTCATCAGGATATTGTAAAATGTTTAAGAGGGCCATTGTGTGTTTAATTCCTTGTTCAACTATCTGACCTGATTACATGATGGCAATATGGATTTTTTAAAGATTGTTGATATGGATTCAGGTAAACTGTTATTAATATCCATACCATGTCATATAACAATCATTTAAAATAGCAATCTCCCTAAGGATACTTTACATGCATAAACACATTATAACTCTGCTGTGTACGCTAGGTATGGCAATATCTGCACCAGTAATGGCTAAAGTAAAATTACGTCCGGATGCACCAGCACAATATGTAGTGAAAAGTGGTGATACTCTGTGGAGCATATCCGGTAAGTATCTTTACAGTCCCTGGCAATGGCCTCAACTTTGGGGCTCTAACCGGGCTCAGATTCAAAATCCGCAAAAAATCTACCCGGGCCAGGTTTTAACTCTGCGTTATGTTAACGGACAGCCACGTCTGGGCTTTGACCAAAACAGTGGTATCCCGACTATTAAAGTACGTCCGCAAGTACGTGATTTATCTTCTGGTTATGGTATCAGTACTTTAAATATTGATTTTTACCGCATCTTTACACAACATCCGCAGGTAATTGACAAAGAGCAGACCGCTAAAGCACCTCGTCTGATTGCCGGAAATGAAAATCGGGTTATGTTCAGTACAGGCGATCGTGTGTATGCAGATCAAACACTTGAACCGGGCCGTTATCTGATTTACCGCATAGAACAGAATATTAAAGATCCTGATACACATAAATATCTGGGTCAGCTGGTACGCTTTAGTGGCGAAGCTGCAACGCTTGCCGGACGCAATAGTGCACTAGCTGAGCGTAGTTCAAATGAAGCTGCCAATTTACCTGAGGATGAGTATTATTCACGTAAAAATTTAGTGTTTAAAGTTCCGACAAGGACTGCACAGCCGATGTATATCACCAATACGACATCAGAAATTAATGAGGGTGATTATTTATTAAAAATTACTGATGAACATGATCCGTTTCAGATGATGCCACATGCTCCGGCTACTGAGATCAAAGGTAAAATTGTATATATTATGGATGGCGTCGGAGAAGCAGGGCCCTATCAGACAATTACACTTAATGTAGGCAGTAAGGATGGTGTGGATAAAGGAACGGTTGTCAGCTTATATAAGAAAAGTCGTCATTTCAATTCTATATTAACAACAGATCCCAAGAATTCCCGCAACAGAGGGAAGTATTTGAGTATTCCTGCTGAAGAAGTTGGGTTGGCGCTGATTTATCGTGTAAGTGATAATTTATCTTCGGCTATTATTATGAATGCATCAACAGCATTAAAAATTGGTGATATGGTGATGAATCCCGGCCATGATCTGGATGATGTTACTCAGGATCCAAAACAAGATTCTAATGCGATTCAGACTAATTACTGATAAATTTATCTTACAGTAAATTTATAATTAAGTGGTTATATTTTTTTGATAAAAAAGTGCGAATTAATTCGCACTTTTTTATTTATGGCTATTTTGCTATAAAAGACTCAATTTGAAAGAAAAGAGATAATGAGATTATTGCTGATTGTTATTATGAAAATATATTGATATGTTATTTAAAAAATAATATTTATATCATATGGTTATTAAAATAAAATTTATTTAAAAATTAAAAACTATTGGGAATAAATTTGAAGATGCTATAATTTGATTAGGATATAAAATTAAGTTTAATTAACAATCGGACTATTTTTTAATTACTGTAAAGATTACAGTAAACACTATTTTATACATCTATAGCGCTTTACAGAAACTATTATTCTAATTAGTTTAATTTCTGACCGAAATGCATTAGAATATATACTTTATTTAGCTAAATTTTTTATTCAGATCAGCTATCTGTATAAAATACAGTATTTGGTATAAATAGAATTTGTAATATAGGTAGCAAACAAGCAATTTAAGTTTCAAACGGATATGCCGATAAATTTGATAGTGTGTACTTATTGTTTATCTTAGATATATTAGTCTGAAATTTACAGCCCAAAGTGAATGGATATTAATCAATATATATTGATAATACCATACTCTCCAATCGGTAAATTATAAATTTAAACTTAATTTTCATGCAGGCAGGACTTTGCCTGTATGAAAAATCGTATGGTTGAGGTTTACCGAACTTATGATATTTCAATCGTTTTGAATAATCTTTCATTTTCCTTGTTACAATACTAGATTGTTTTTTATAATTTTTTATATGGAACACTATGAGTTGTTTCTTCCCCATTGCTGATTACCGGAAATATCATCAACCACTTTTTTATGCTAACAATTTAAATCAGTATACAGTGTTATGTGATTTTGACGGAACTATCAGTGAAAAAGATGTTACGGATACATTACTGAATCATTTTGGTAATGCGAAATGTGCCTTATTGGAGCGGCAATGGCAGGAAGGTATCATTGGTTCGCAGGAATGCATGCGTCAGCAGATTGCTAATATGCAGGCGAGTCAGCCAGAATTAGACCGTGTGCTGGCACAGATTAGAATTGATCCTGCTTTCAGTGAATTTATCGGTTTTGCACAAAGCAGAAATTTAAACGTGCATATTGTCAGTGACGGACTGGATTATGCAATCCAGTCCATCCTTAAGCGGTATAATCTGGATTTCTTACCGATTTTTGCCAATCGCTTATTGCATAATCAACAGCGTAGCTGGAAACTGGATTTTCCTTATGCCAATGATCATTGCCTTAAAGCCAGTGGTAATTGTAAATGTCAGCACCGCCGGAAACTGACCGGTTTTCAAAAGATTTTCTATGTTGGTGATGGTACATCGGATTTTTGTGTGGCAGATAAAGTAGATATGGTATTTGCCAAAGATAAATTAATTGATTTTTGTCAGCAACAACGGATTGCGTATTATCCGATCAAGAATTTTGGCGATGTTACTGACATTTTGCCTGAGTTGCTTAAAGCTCCGGCTGAGAATAGCTGCCTGACTCCGGTCTAGGGCATTAATACCCGATTTATAATTATGATTCAAGATTCTTCTTATTTTTTACCAGGCAATCGCAATGGTGTTTTGCTGATACATGGTCTTACCGGTACCCCCAATGAAATGCGTATTCTGGCCAAAGGGCTGCATCAGGCAGGTTTTACTGTCTATGCCATGCAGTTGGCTGGTCATTGCGGTGATGAAGCTGATTTATGTCAGACTACCTGGCGTGACTGGTATGCCAGTGTGCAGGAGGCTGCACAATTTCTAAAGCAAAAAGTTGATTGTCTGTTTGTAGCAGGATTATCAATGGGTGCACTGCTGGCATTGAAACTGGCGGCCGATCAGCCCGAGCTGGTACGGGGTGTAGGTATCTATGGCGTAACATTCAGTTATGATGGCTGGTCTATTCCATTCTGGGCAAAACAATCTTTTGTGCTATTACCGTTTTTTAAAAAATTTCATTTATTTCAGAAAACCTCATTTATTGAGAAACCGCCGTACGGGCTGAAAGATGAACGTATTCGTGCAACTGTTGCTGCCAGCATGTTCAGTGGCGATAGTGCCAGTGCCGGCCTGGCCGGTAATCCGTTTCCAGCATTGGCAGAAATGCAGGCACTGGCCAAAATAGTGCGGCGACAATTGCCACAGGTTACAGCTCCCTGTCTGATTATGCATTCCGGTCATGATGATATTGCCAATATCAAAACTAATGCGCGTCTGGTAGAAAAGTATGTCAACGGAGTAACAAAATTTATCGTTCTGGATGACAGCTATCACCTGATTACCATTGATCGCCAGCGGCGCGAAGTAATCAATGAATCAGTTGCCTTTTTCGAGCATATAGCGCAAACAGCGTAAGTGAATATCTATCTCGTAGTAAAGGAAATATTATATGACGATGCTTGTATTCATTTTATGGTTTGCCAATATCTGTTTTGATACGCTCGGGCAAATAGCATTTAAATATGCAGCCATTGCGCCAGATAACCGCAATGGCTGGTATTACTGGGTTGATCTGTTCAGTAATTACTGGTTGTGGATTGGAATTGGCTCCTATGTCGCTGAATTTTTGCTTTGGCTGGCATTTTTAAGTCAGGTACCATTGTCACAGGGTATTTTGCTTGGCTCAATTAACATTATCGTCCTGATGCTGGTAGGACGGGTTTTGTTTCAGGAAAAGCTTACCCGTTTCCGGTTAGCCGGTATGTTTTGTATTACCATCGGAGTAGTACTGGTAGGAGCGTCCTAATGCGGAAATTTTATATAGTTGGTTTTGCGCTCTTATTATTGTTTGATACATTGGGGCAGAGCAGTTTTAAATTAACTGCTATTCATGCGCAGCCACTTGCTGCGGATTGGGACTGGATTTCCCGTGTATTTACTCAGCCGTGGGTATATATTGCTATTGCCGGTTATATTGGCGCTTTTTTTACTTGGATGATGCTGTTGAAAAAAGCACCGGTTGGTCCGGCATTTGCTGCATCGCATCTGGAAGTAGTTACGGTAATGCTGGTTTCAACTTTTCTGTTTCATGAGCACATTACAAATATTCGTATCCTCGGCGCGATATTTATTGTGGCTGGTATTATCTTTTTAGCACTGGCTGAAAAAGAGATCATGGAAACGGAGGAGCATACTAAAGATGATGAGCCGTGTTAACCTTTTCGGTTCAGAAGATTAGTATTATATATGTCATACTACTATGAGAACCCGCCTACTGCCGGATTACCACTAAAGTGGTCTGACTGGTGGCCGGCTGGTCAGTCACTTACGAGCAGAGTCAGCGAACAATTGCATCTGCCGCCCTTACAGCTTACCTGTTCAGGTACTGCAGCACTGATTATTGCGTTAACAACACTGGCACAGCAACAGCCACAGCGTAAAACCGTAATTGTACCGGCATATACCTGCCCGCTGGTTGCGCTGGCCGTTCATCATTGTGGTTTACAGTTACAGTTATGTGATTTAAAACCCAGTAGTATCGATATGGATATCGCTCAGTTAAGTACTCTGTTAAATGAACAGGTATTGGCAGTGATACCTACACACTTGGGTGGCCGGGTGACAGATGTCAGTACTGTTAAACAACTGGCTCAGTCCTATCAGATTAGTGTGATAGAGGATGCAGCGCAGGCATTGGGTGCAGAAGTAGGGCAGCAAGGCGATATTGTGCTGTTCAGTCTGGCGGCCGGTAAAGGGCTAACTATGTATGAAGGCGGTTTGTTAACCGCCAGTGATATGCAATTACGCAGTAATTTACAAGCTATGTCCAAGAAATTATTGCCACGCCGGTGCAAATGGGAATTGCTGAGAACCCTGGAATTATTTGGATACACTGCTTTGTATAATCCTGCCGGTTTACATTTTGTTTATGGGCAAGGCAGGAGAAAGGCATTGCGCCGGCAGCAATGGATTGCAGCCGTTGGAGATGATTTTGATTTTGATATTCCAATGCATCGGGTTAGTCGCTGGCGTCAGCATGTAGCTGCTAATGCTTTCCTGCGTTTACCGGCATTTCTAGATATGTTGCAAAAGCAGGCCTACCAGCGTATTGAACAATTGCAGAGTATTTCCGGAATAGAGGTGATCATCGATCAGCATGGTCGGGGTGTATGGCCTTTTCTAATGGTGTTATTGCCTGCATACCAACATCGCGATGCTGTATTAAAACAGCTATGGACTAGTCCGCTGGGGGTAACGCGGTTATTTATTCACCCACTGTCTCAATACGATTATTTGCAGCCGATTGTACCAGCTTCATCCATGCCGAATGCTGAAGATTTTGCTGCACGTATGTTAACTATTACCAACAGCCTGTGGCTTACTGATGCTCAATTTTCCCGGATATGTAAAGTTATTCAGGATGCTGTGCGCTGATTCTGAGCCAGAGCGGCAAGCAATTGCTGATTAACAGCATGATGTTTTTCTTGCCATGCAGTCAGTGTAGTAGCTGGAATGGGTTTCTGTTTGTCCATTGCACTTAGTAAGCGTTTTAGCAGGCTGGTATATTCCCACTGAGATACTTCACCAGTAATATCGCTGCCGATAATCCGCTGATTCATAGCGTTAATCACAGTTAATAAATGTTCCAGTTGCATGCGCCCCTGATCCCAGTTGGTTTGTACTACGTCCTTACCCAGAACATCTTTGTCTATCGAAATATATACAGGTTCATTAGTTTTTTGCTGTGTCTGGATAAAAGCGCTTACCAGTTCTTCTGGTGAGGAGAATGCCCGAAAAGCCTGTTTCAGACCAATTGTTCTTGCCCAGCCAACCCGCACATCCATACACCAGTAGGTTAATTTACCCTGAAATAATGGCGCCAGCCGGTTTTCCCAGCTGTGTGCCACCCCTATATCATTTGAAGTAATACCTAATACATGTACATGGCTGACAAAAGGCAATTGCGCCACGTAACTGACCCACGAACCACAGTGAATTCCGAACAGATAACGCATATTATCCGGATGATTATCAAAAATAATGACTTGTATCGGATTGGAGGCGCTGAAAAATTGCTGTAAACGGTTAATCAACAATAGTGAAATATGATGATAGTCGCCACTGCCGGTTAATACCGTACCATAATGTTCGGGTAATTGCTGATTTAGTTCAGCCTGTAATTTCTTAAAACTGGTCTGAGAGCAACCAAAACGAATAACTTCCTGCCATTGACCAAGTTCAATTCTTACTGCATCTGGTATAGATCCTGTACTGTGGTCAAAATCCAGAATTACCGTTTTATTCATGTTTTTTACTATCCTGAGTAAGCTGATTGCTATTTTCCTGCCAGATTTTATCCTGTTCGAAACGAGTACTGATTTTTGCCAGTAGCTTTCTTAAAACAGGATTGCGGACATAAACCATATGTTTGGTAAAAGTAAATTGTGCACCTAAAGATGCTTTAACTTGCGGATCCGTCCAGCCGGCGACATAAACTTTAAGCCCATGCTTTTTGGCATAATTCAGATTGTAAAACCAGCTCAGATAATACAGATTCAGTTCCCGTGCCTGAGGATAAACAAAACCGATATATTTATCTACCAGCATACCGTTCAGAACAAAACAGATATTGTAACCAATTAGTTCTTGCTGATAATGGTAGGTAAAAATCCTGGCCTGATTGCTGCTGTCTTGTAACAGGCGCACAAAAAAATCTTTGGTTAATAAATCAAAATGGATTTCACTTTGATTATAAACATTCAAATATAACTGATAGTATTCATCTAAAACGGCCTTATTCTGAAAATAGGCATCACCACTGTGTATACAACCGATTTCTACCAGCGATTGCGTTTTTAATTTGCGCCGGAAGTTTTTACGCCGCTGATAAGACAGACGGCCTAGATATTCATCAATATCATTAAAATCTATCGGTACCCAGGCTAATGCCTGACCTTCTACTGCAATAAATCCTTCTTGTTGCAATACCTGTATCAGCGATGCAGCATATTCATTTGCCTGATGATTCAGTAATGGTGATTGCTGAGGAATATCTTTCACAATCAGCAGCGGATATTTTTTGCCATAATGCTGTTTAATTTCCGTAGCTAATTGCTGCACAGATTGTTGTTGAGTAAACAGCGCATATTCCGATACAGTAGTACCAATAAAACAAGTTTCAGGTTTCAGAAACTGCTGCCACCAGTTAAATAACGGCCAATGGCGAATTTTTTGCTGAAAATCAGATTCTGCGGTAGTCAGTAAATCAAACCGTGCAGCAAATGCCGGTACCCCGCTTGTTAATTGCCATGCTGTAAAATCCTGAGGCGGACTGGTCAGAAAAGTGTCGACCAGTTCATTCGGTTCCAGTTGAGTCAGATAATTCATAATTTACTAATACGGCAGCCAGCCTGAATATCAGCCGGCTGCCATTACCAGCCCTAAGCCGTTAGCTCTTTTTTAGCACGTGTAATCAATTGATCCAGTAATTCAATACCCTGATCAATTTCCTGTTTAGTAATATGTAATGAAGGCGCAAAAGTAATGACATTTTTGTAATAACCGCCAATATCCAGTACCAGCCCCATTTTCTGACCCTGCCAGTCCAGATCGCCGGACATACCAATATCCACCATTTTGTCTACCAGAGCTTTATTCGGAGTAAATCCGTCTTCTGTGCAGATTTCGGCACGTAAAGCCAGCCCCAGACCGTCTACTTCACCTATTTCCTTATGGCGCTGTTCCAGTGTTTTTAAGCCCTCAAGGAAATACGCTCCGCTTTCCATAACCATTTTTTCATAATCAGTTTCGGCCATCATCTTAAATACTTCCAGACCTACCGCTGTTCCTAATGGATTTGAGGCAAAAGTAGAATGAGTAGAACCAGCCGGAAATACCTGAGGATTAATCAGTTCTTCCCGCGCCCACAGACCACCAAGCGGATTCATACCATTCGTCAGTGCCTTAGCAAATACCAGCATATCTGGTTTTACATCAAAGTGTTCAATTGACCATAATTTACCGGTGCGATAAAAACCCATCTGAATTTCATCAACAACTAGCAAAATACCATATTGATCCAGAACTTTTTTCAGTCCTTTAAAGTAGTTGCGTGGCGGTACAATATATCCGCCTGTTCCTTGCAGTGGTTCCACATAGAAGGCTGCATATTCAGCTTGTCCCGCTTTCGGATCCCACACACCATGGTATTCTGTTTCAAACAGGCGGGCAAAATCTGCCACCAAATGTTCACCATATTCTTCTGCCGTCATTCCTTTAGGACGGCGGAACGGATAAGGAAACGGAATAAACATAGCGCGATCACCAAAATGGCCATAACGCCGGCGATAACGGAAGCTGGAGGTAATCGAAGATGCACCTAAAGTACGTCCATGGTAGCCACCTTCAAAGGCAAACATTAATGAACGCCCTTCAGATGCATTACGGATAATTTTCAATGAATCTTCAATACACTGAGAACCACCGACATTGAAATGCACACGACCATCATGACCAAATTTACGTTTCATATCCAGAGCAATAGTTTTAGCCAGCTCAATTTTAGTAGGATGCAGATACTGACTGGCGCATTGTGGTAATGTATCAACCTGCTGCTTCAGCACAGCATTCAGCCGTTCATTTGCATAGCCAAAATTACAAGCCGAATACCACATCTGTAAGTCCAGATAAGGCGTACCATTTTTATCGTACATATAGCTGCCTTCGCAGCCATCAAAGATTTTCGGCGGATTCACATAATGTACTGTATCACCAAACGAGCAGAACTTTGCTTCATCTGCCAGCAACTGTGCATCATCAGGACGATTTACAAGTGTTTGAGCACTAGGTTTACTCATTATTTATTCCATTCATTTAAAATAAAACATTTTAATAAAAAGTACATAATTAATACTATTATATCCTGCTAAAGCATCAAAGCCGTAAGAAACCAAACCTCATAATCTAATAAAACCATTATCTGCTTAATATTCAATTATCTTTGCACTTAATTTAAAAATAGAAAATATGTAAAACATATTGGCTTAGCAATTCACTGACAATATATAGATTACACCCTAACCAAATAAAATTTTATATTCACAAAACTAAACAGCATTTAATTATCCGCAATACACTTATGCAAAAAACTAAAATCAATTTTTACTAATATTTCTCAATCAGTTAGACTTAAATCACAATAAACACACAATTTTACTGGTTACTATTGACCAGCCTAATCACACAACTATGAACACAGAACCTAATCGCATTCCTCATCCCCGCTGGCTTTTATTTGCTCTTGCTGTTGGCGGTTTTGCAATCGGCACTACAGAATTTGCCACCATGAGTGTTTTGCCCTATATCGCCAGTGGTTTAAATATAAGCGAACCCGTAGCAGGACATCTAATCAGCATTTACGCACTGGGTGTTGTCATAGGCGCTCCGGTTATTGCCATATTTGGTGCACGCTTTAGCAGGCGCAGCCTGTTACTGGTGCTTATGGCATTTTTCTCTCTGACACATCTCGGCACGATGCTGGCTCCAGATTACCGCAGTATGATGTTATTTCGCTTTTTAAGTGGTTTGCCGCATGGTGCCTATTTTGGTGTTGGTGCACTGGTTGCCGCAGCTATGGTGCCTCCGGATAAGAGAACTCAGGCTGTAGGATTAATGATGATCGGTTTAACCATTGCTACTACCATCGGCGTACCTTTGAGTAGCTGGCTGGCTCAAGCAGTAGACTGGCGGGTTGTTTTTCTTATCGTTGCCATACTCGCTGCTTTAACAGTGATACTGGTAGCTCTTTTTTTACCGGCAAATTGTATGCAGGGAGGCGGTAGCAATGCGCTGCGTGAACTTAGTGCACTGACCAACCGGCAAATATGGTTGACACTGGCTATAGGAGCCATTGGTTTTGGCGGCATGTTTGGCATATATGCTTACATGGCTTCAACACTTGAAGATATTACCAGTATGTCACCTAAAAACGTACCACTAGTGATGTGTCTTTACGGTGTAGGCATGACTCTTGGTAATATTATCGTGCCACGCCTGGCCGGTCGCCATGTGATGGGTGGATTAGCATGCTTACTGGCCTGGTCTGCTGCTATGCTGGCCTTATATCCTTTTGCAGTGCATCATCCTTACTGGATATGTATTCAGGTTGTACTAATCGGCATGAGCGGTGCTGTAGGTACATTATTACAAATTCGTTTGATGGATGTAGCTAAAGAAGCTCAGACACTGGCTGCAGCACTCAACCATAGTGCTTTTAATGCTGCCAATGCCTTAGGACCCTATTTAGGCGGCTTAACCATTGCGCCGGCTGGGGATGGACAAGTACAGCATGGGTTGGCGTTGCTCTTGCTATCATCGGTTTAATCGTATGGTGGTTTACAGTAAAAGATGAACAGCGCACTCCTGCCGCAAATCTGCAATAACTAAGTTCATTCATGTATACAGAACAGTAAATAATATTGTAAAAACATGTAACTGATGTTGCAAATAACTGTTAACATTAATAATCTGTTAATATTAAATTTACTTTAATTATTAATAACAACAGATAGGGGAAGTATTATGACTGCAAACCAGCAGCAATCTGAAACCAAAATACCTGATACTGAGCAGGGAGAAAGCCAGAATAACACTTGTCCGAATAAAAGTACCAAACATAATCAAGATAAAAATACCAAACATAAAAAATTATCTCAAAAGAAATACTACAAAGAGCTGGAAAAACTTCAGGGTGAAATGGTTGCCCTGCAAGAATGGGTAAAAGCCTCCGGACAAAAAGTATGTATTATTTTTGAAGGTCGCGACGGAGCGGGTAAGGGTGGTGCAATTAAAGCTGTCACTGAGAGAGTCAGCCCTCGTATTTTTCAAACTATTGCCTTGCCGGCACCAAGTGAACGCCAAAAGTCACAAATGTACATGCAGCGCTATATTCCTCATTTACCTGCGGCTGGAGAAGTCGTGATTTTCGACCGTAGCTGGTATAACCGTGCTGGTGTAGAACGCGTGATGGGATTCTGTACCGAAGAAGAAAGTAAAGAATTTCTCGAAGTTATTCCATTTATGGAAAAAGCTATAGTTAATTCCGGTATCATCCTGCTTAAATACTGGCTTGAAGTGAGTATGGAAGAACAGCATAGACGTATGCTTGGGCGAATTAACGACCCGCGTAAAATCTGGAAGCTTTCTCCTATGGATATCAAGTCCTACAGTCGCTGGTATGACTACTCCCGGGCTCGTGATGAAATGATTATGGCAACTGATACCTCATGGGCACCGTGGTACGTGGTTGATTCTAATGATAAAAAGAAAGCGCGTCTGAATATCATTAAACATATATTGAGTGAAATTCCGTATAAAAAGACACCACGGAAAAAGGTCGAATTACCAAAACGTCAGGATAAGGGTGATTATCAGGAACCTAATTATCCCTATCGTTATATACCAGAAGAATATTAATACAGAACCAGCCAGATAGCAGACTAAACTGGCTGGTTTTATTATCAGTTCCGGATTTTTCTAATTTACCCGCGAAAGTCTCCCCATAGCAACTGCATTGCCGCAATAGCTGCCAAAGATGCTGTTTCTGTCCGTAATACTCTGGGTCCTGTGCTGATTGCATTAAAGCCATGATTAATTGCCAGCTCTTCTTCAGCCTGGCTTAATCCGCCTTCAGGACCAACCAGCAATACTACTGCCTGTGGCTGTGTAAACTGATTTAATGCTCGGGGCTGGTTTAAACTCATCAGCAGTTTTAAATCATCCACACCCAGAGCACACAATGCATCTGACAATCCCGTTATCGGTTGAATTCGTGGTACTACCGTTCTGCCGCATTGTTCACAGGCACCAATAGCGATATCCAGCCAGCGCTCAAGTTTTTTCATTGCCCGTTCGCCACTTAAGCGCTGGCTACTGCGTTCCGTTAGTACTGGCTGAATCATAGTTACACCCAGTTCCACAGCTTTTTGAATAGTTAAATCCATACGATCACTACTTGATATGGATTGCATCAACGTAATATTTAATGGTGACTCTAAATTAATATCTGTACTTCCACAAATCAGTACATCTACATTTTTCTTACCCATTGACGTAATTTCAGCCTGATAGACCTTTCCAAGCCCATCAAAAAGCTCAATTACCTCACCTGGCTGGTAGCGTAACACCTGTACATGGCGAGCAGCCGTATCAGGTAAAGAGAATGCATCTGAAACTAAAACACTGGGCGGTAAATAAAAACGGGGCATAATAGTAGTAAAAAAATCAATCAATAATCCAGAGAATAAAAATAGCCGGATTAACATTTAAAAAATTAAATGACTATTCTAATTGTTTATAGAAATACAAAAACGAGTATAAAAATACCTCATCTATAAGCCATACATTTAAATAAATCTACAAACATTAATTCTTATATCAGCAATACAAATTATAAACAATGATACCTTTTCGCAATCTAAAGAGTATTAATTTTTAGAACTAACGAATATGAATACACAGCTTGTTTAATAAACACACAGGCAAAGCAAGTCATGAAAGTTTGAAAAGTAATCAAACTGAGTCAAAGGCACCAAAAATAAACTTAGTAAAAACAGTTGAATGAGGAGGAAGTCAAAAATAAATGCAGGCAGGAGTTGACAGGGGCTTTGTGGAGGCGTATAGTTCGCCTTCTTCGCTGATGACGCGACACGAAACAAACGCACAGTTTAAAGTAGAACGCAGTCGAA